>JBKBVP010000093.1:0-6076 GCA_046289495.1 Candidatus Kapaibacteriota bacterium
TTTCTCCGAGATTAATATAACAAAAACATCGGATGCGTTTCTTTTGATTGCAAATGCTGCACTGGTTCCAAGATTATTAATTTTCATATCGATAAGTTGTGTGAATTCCTCGGTTAAAGCTTGATGATTTTTAAAGATTTGCCAAAAATTTCCAATTTTCCCTGCGTAAATTATTTCGTCGTCGTGCCAAAAACCAAGGGGGACAATCGAGTCGAACCTTTCACTTTCGAAATGTTGTGGAATTATGAGTGAAAACATTTTTCCAACTTGCTGTGTAAATGCAATCTTGCTACCATCATAATTGACAAATATTTTCCCCAAAAAATTTATTAGAGTGATCATTCTATTATTGTAGCATATGGTTGTTTCAACTCCGTTTTTGAATGAATAGAAAACATCTTCGGAGTTTTTACTAAAACCTATTGCTAAAACATCTTCGGCAAAGAGGGGAATAATCGTATCGTTAGTCACGAAATTCCAATTTGTTGTAGTTTTGCCAAAAAATGCCCATTTTTTACCGTCTGGCGAAAAGGAGAGGTGCCTAATCTCTTTAAATACATCTGTTTTAATCCCAGAAATTATAAGCCTATATTCAGTATTATAAGGTTTGGTCAATATCCACCAGTTTCCGGTGGTGTCGATACCATAGGATTGCACTTTTTCGACTTCATCGTAAATTAAATAGTCCCTACATTTCTGTGACAAAGCTAAATGTGTGAAGGATAAAATCAGAACAAAAGTTGATAAAACTCTCATGTAATTTATTTTGTAGTTTCAACCATTACAAATTAATATTTATTTTCATTACATAAAAATAGTTTATGATATTATATTTTTTCTTATAATTAGGAGTTAATTTTGACTGGTTCGTTTTGTAACTTTTTAAGTTGATTTTGTTATACATAATATAAATATGGAGGGAAAACGATGAAACGTTCAATTTTTATTTTAGTGCTTTTATTACTTATTTTTCACAAAGTAGTTTTAGCGCAGTCTTTTAATTTATACTCTATCGACACCAGTAATTTCCCGAATATGAAAGCACTTTTCTATGCAAGAACTCCAATGGGTGTAGATTACCCCAATATAACAGCATCTGATTTTGATTTCTATGAAAACGGTGTTAATCTTAATCCAACTCTTGGTATTGATTGTAAAAAAGTCGACTTTTATCCCCAATTAGCAGTAGTCTTGGTATTGGATGTATCCACGTCTATGAACGACCCAGTTGAGGGTGGAGAGAAAAAAATCGACTGGGTCAAGCAAGGGGCTTTTGCATTTCTCGACTCTATCAAACTGGACCCACCTTCTGTAATCGCGTATGTTCTTTTTGCTGGGGACGTATACAAAACAAGTCCTTTTTACAATACTAAACAGCCCCTGTACGATTGGTTAAACATTAATTTAACATATGCAGCTGGAAGTACAGATTTCTATCCACCATTTGTGAAGGCTTGGCCACCACTTGGTGCACTGCCTTTATTGGAAAATACCCCCAAAGATTTACGAAGAGTAGTCATATTTCTATCCGACGGAGAACCTGAAAGGGCCTTTCAAGATTGGAAGAGAGATACAATTATCAATTATGCTAAAAGAATCAAAGCACAGGTATACTCCTTGTTTATTAAGAGTCCAATAAACTTTTCGATAGACCTTATCTGCCAAGCTACCGGAGGGAAAAGTTTTGTGATAAACACCAAACAACAAATGATAAACGCTTTTCGTCAAATTGTTGGAGATATTCAAAGTCGTAATGTTTGTTATTTGACGTGGGTTTCACCCTTTGGCTGTGACGAGCAAAGTAAAAACCGAAACATCAAAGCGATATTCAAGAGGATACCCGATTCAGTACTGACAAGCTATTCTGCTCCAGAGAAAAGTTTAGCAAGACTTGATTTTTCCGATACAATTCTACTTTTTGGTGCTCCTGGTATTGGTACCACAAAAAGGCAATTAACAATGACAGCAGTTAATGCCGATTTTACAATTAACTCTTATGATATAAATCCAACCAGCAAGTTCACTATTGATTGGAAGGGGAAGATACCTCCTTTTAACCTTTTGGAAGGTCAATCCCACACTATTGAAATTGATTACGTTGAATCTCCAGTAGGAGCATCAAGCGAAACTGCCTTTCAAATAAATGCAGTTCCTTGTCCACCTCCAATTATCAGGCTTGTTGCTCCTTGTGGTGGCGAGGTAGTTTCGAAAATTGATTTTGGAAAAGTTCAAATTCAGACTGTAAAGAACCAAAATGAAATTTGCATATTCAAGAATACCACTGCTGTGCCTTTGACATTTAATCTATCTATCGAGGGAATAAATTCTTCGGAATTCCTTGTCCTGCCCAATTTAGGACCATTTACTCTAAATCCTGGTGAGTGCTTGAACCTAATTGTTCAATTTAGACCTCAGTCGATTGGTTCTAAGTCTGCTCGTATCAAGTTCAATATACCAAACTATTGTGGAGAGTATTTCACGGACATAAGCGGCGAAGGTATTCCATCTGCTCTCCCAATTCAACCAGTAGATTTTGGAGTTCGACGAATCTTAACAATAAATGATACTGTTGTAACCATCGAGAATGCTACACAGGCAGAGATAGAGATTCAAAAGGTCGAACTGGCGGATATTAATGACAAAAACTTCTTTGTAAATCCGCCCGCAGGCTTGCCATTGGTGATTCCTCCAGGGGAAACTTTTGACCTGGCTTTAAGATTTAATCCACAAACTGAGGGGTATTTAGAAAATCAAGTTTTGTTGACATTAAAAGATTTTAGTGAACCTACGGCAGTACAGTTAATTGGCATTGGTGGTTTACCAAAGATTACTGTTCCAGACCTTGATTGTGGCCGAACCAAGGTTGGCAATACTGTTACTGCTAATTTAATTATCACAAACCCGAGTCAAACTATGGAGTTATACGTAAAGGAAATTATTTTACCTCCATCCTCGGAGTTTAAATTTAGTATCGGTGCTAAAACAACAGATATTGTTATTTCCAAAAACAATGGTCAATTTGCTGTGCCAATTGATTTTACTCCCTCAACTGTTGGAACAAGAAAAATATTGGCTATTATCAAATCGGACGCTGCTTCGGGTCCAAATAAAAATCCTATTGTCAACGACACTGTGCTTATTTTTGGTGTTGGCGAAGGTTTGATTGTTTACCCAGACCCAATTGACTTTGGAGAGGTCTCTGCTTGTGTTACAAAAGATTTAGGTATTGTTATAGACAATACTCCATTTGATTCCGATATGCAGGTGTTATCATTTAATTTGACTGGACCTAATTCCAGTAATTTTCAGGTGTTAAATTTCCCAGCTGTCATTAAAGCAAAAGAGCGTGGTGTATTTACTCTAAGGTTTATACCTGAAGCCGGAATTCAAAATTATTCTGCAAACCTCGAGATTTTTACAAATTATGAAAATAAAATCATACCTATTACCGGTAAAGTTTTTTCTGAGACTATTTTGGTCGATTATAAAAACGATGATAGTAAACTCGTAGTTTCAAATGATTTAGCTCTTACTTTCGAGGTTAATATACTTCGTAACCATAGCATTGAAATTGGCAATGTGGTCTTTGATATTAAGACTTATAAGAAAAACTTCATTTTAAAGAGATTTGAATCTAAGCTTTTAGGCTGGAATTGGAATGTTATCTCTACAAATGACGGTTACCATGTGAATGGTACTGGTGCACCATTTTCAACTCCTGCTTCATTCCAAAACACCCTAACTTTCGAAACATTTCTTTCAGATGTTTCAAACCCTGAAATTTCGATTAAATCGATCTTCCCTGGAGCAGAAACTTGTTTAATACCCAAGGAAAGTAAAAAAACTATCAATTTGGTCACGTGCTTTACCGAAGGTAGACTTGTTGAAATATCCGATAAGAACTATTATCTCTTTGACATACAGCCAAGCCCAGTTATATTTAGTTTTGATATAAATATTGAAATTGCTTTCGATGATTTTGTAAATCTAACAATTTTTAACTCAATGGGAGTAAAAGTTTTAGAACTAGTAAATGCTGAATTGAAAGCTGGTAGGTATTCTTTCTATGTAGATTCAAAGTGGATTAACAGTGGTGTTTATTTTGTCAAAATGAACACAAGAGCATTTACATCAACAAAAAGTTTTGTTGTGGTAAAGTAATATTTGGATTTCTTAATTGATGGTCGAAGTCTTAAATTTGTACTTATGAAGAAACTATATTGGTTTATACTACTATACATTTTCGCATCGTGTGCAGAGGAAGACCCAAAGTTGGTGAATCCACCTCCGCCGTATCAAAGTATAAGAATTAGATTGCTCAATGCCTTTAATTCAAATGATGCAATATCTTGGGGGTACGACGGTAGAATTTTTTCTAATTCTGTAGAATATCTTGGTTTAACCGCTTCGACTATGCCTCCACCATACGACTCGATTAAGATTGAATTGTATCAAAACGACAAAAAAGTTTACTCCTCCGAGAGAAAGGTTAGGCTTGTAAGAGAAACAAGGTATTTAGTTATCGCTGGAAAAAGTTTGAAGGAAGGTACTGATGTAGACACATTTATGGTTTTAGCAACTACTTTCGGACTACCAAGAAAGCAAGGTAATGCTCATTTTAAGTTTGTCAATTTGGTTCGAGATTCAATCTCGAAAGTCTCGCTTGTCGAGGGTTGTCCTAATGGAAAGGTACTTATTTCAAACGTATCTTATTTTGCATATCCATATCTGAAGACAGTACCTTACGGTAATTACACAATTTCTGTGGTAGTAAACAATGGGGTCAATTCAAGTTTGGTTAATATCTACTCTGTGAACTTTTTGGAGGACAATGAGTATACTCTTTTCTTTGCGCAGAAAAAGGATGGAGCCTATTCCTTGTTTGTTTATAACGACTATGATACTCTATCAAATAATTTAGTTGAGCTAACTCCAATCGATAATAAATCTTCCTTCATTCAAGTTGCAAACTTTGCTTCAGAAAATGTCTCTCTAACCAAACTTCCCGCAACTATAATATCGGACAATGTTGAAAGTGGCTGGTTGTCCCCTTACTTTTTGTTGCCAGCTTGTACAAGTGATCTTCCTGATAGTCTTGAAATCAACTATTCTTCAAATCGCACTATCTTCGTCCATTCATTTGAAGTTTTTAAAAAGTATACTTTGTTAATTTTCGATAGTACGAACCACGAAAAGAAATTAATAATGGTTCCTTCATTAGATGAAAAAACGAAGCAAAGTGGCTACGCAGTAATAAGGGTTGTAAATGCTATCGATACAAATTCTGGTATGACTTTGTCTATTGGAACGAGGAATCAAAGTAGTTTTTCGAGCGGTATAGCATTGGGCGAAGTTTTAGCTGCAAATCTAAAAAGTAATAAAATAGGTCCTCCAGTTTTGGTACAGCCGGGTTATCTTCCGCTAACTTTGTTTTTAGCTACAGAGCCATCAATTTTGTTAAAATCCATTTATACTATTGTTGAAGCCAATAAGTCGTATTTGATTGTAATATATATATCACCGGATAAAGGAATAGAATTGAGTTTAATTCCAGAAGAGAGCCAAAATATCCGAATTTCAAATCTTGCTAATGGTGTTTTTACTCAATTTTTGAATGGGTATCCCGACGCTGAATTCTTAACAATCTCCATTCCAACGCATTTGGAAAACGTAAGGTTAGGGTATAAGGAAAGTTTTGCCACTGTTTTACCTCCAGAGGTGAACAAGTTAGTAATTAATAATACTACTTATACCATCTCTTTGGACGAAAACAAGATGGGTTTGTACATCGTATCTGGCTCCCGAAACGAAATAGAACTTTTTGATGCTTCTATACCTTCTATGGGAAAGGAAATGAATTCGTTCCGAAGAAGGTTTTTTAATGCAAGCGCAGAAGTGCGAAATATTGCAGTTTTTTACGATAGCTCCAAAACAAAAACTGTTGTTAATGAATTGCCCTACGGAAGTTTCAGCCAAGTTGAAAAAGTTTTTTTAGAGAGAAAATTTTCTTTGGTAATATTTGATAATGTCGCCGATAGAATTATTAACCAGTTCAGCGACATATTTCTCTCCTTTG
>JBKBVP010000094.1:0-6026 GCA_046289495.1 Candidatus Kapaibacteriota bacterium
AATATCCACCCCTTTTTATTTTCATAGCAAAATTGTTTTTGTTAAATTTTTAAAAAAAATTCATAATTTGCTACGATTCTGATTTACATTAAAGGAATAAAAATGGAAAACTCAAAACTTGATTTTCACATTAAAAGCGTCATCAGTGGTGAACGGAAATTTGAAAATGTGTTCCAATCCTTAACAAGAATGATTTTAGGCGACCCATCGAAAATTGCAAAAGTTATAGTAAACGGAAGACCAACATACGATTTCTTGGTTTTTCGCGAAGGGAAGAAACATCTTGTTGGTATGTTTGATGAAATCAACAGCCTTGTATCTTTTATCAAAGACGCTGCCGAGGGGGGCTCTTCGGCAGAAATGGCTTTTGTTCTCATTGGGGAACCCGGAAACGGAAAGACATTTTTTGTCGATTATTTAATGCAGCTCTATCGTAACTTTATCTCAAAACCAGAAAACAGAAGATATACGTTTAAATTCAAAAATATAGAGCAATTAGGAAAGTACGGAAAAATTAATGAAATCGAGTCGCAGACATTCGAAGACCCCATGATTTTGGCAATGAATCTTTACGAGGAGAGGGACAAAAACATAGAGTACCTACAAAAACTTGGTGCCTCGGAGGAGCAAATAAGAAATTTTTACAAACTTTATCGCCCGCTTGGTGCTTGCACATATTATATCTGGAATCAAATACGCGATTACAGTGATGGGGATATCAACAGAATGCTGGATTTCGTCGAAGTCATTCCAGTACCAGTTTCTGAATCGCGTGGCACATTAACTGGCAAATATGCGGCAAAAGATAAAATAACCTCTTCGGCTGTCGATTTAATAGGTGAAGAATCAATCACAAGGCTCTTAAATATTGCAGACACAGACAACCCCTATCGTTTCGACTTACGTCGTGGCGCATTAGCACGAGTAGCTGGCGGTGGTATACACTTTGCAGATGAAATCTTTAAAAACAAAAAAGACCTAATCCAAGTCTACCTTGGTGTAATACAAAATAGAACAATAGAAATCGAGGGCTTTAAATGGCCCCTCGATACATTAATAATTGCAACAAGCAACAATAATGAATTCGCAAGATTTTTAGAAGAGAAAGAACAAGCGCCAATTGTCGATAGATGCAGAGTGTGTTATATGTCGCACAATACTAACTACAAACTGCAAATGGAACTAACAAGATATGCAATTGGAAGTTGGGAGAAAACCACATTTGCCGGGGAGAAATTACATATCGACCCAAACTTGGTTTATACAGCCTCTGTTGCTGTGATTCTAACAAGGATGCCACGTTCAGAAAAATTAACGCCAGTGGAAATGATGAAACTTGCAGCTGGCGAAGTTGCTGGAGAAAAATCTTTAAAGACCTTGAGCGAAGTAATAAATGAACTTAATGCCGACCCAGACATAACAAAGCGCTTTGGGCAAAAAGGGCTTGGGCACCGCAACCTTGGTAGGGCAATTCAAATACTTTTGGAACGAACCGAAACTCAAGAAGGGAAATGTATGTATGCTGGGGACATTTTCCCAGCTCTGGAAACAGTTATCCTCGATTATATCCAGGACCCAAACGATAGAATCAAGTATTTCAACGACTTGAAACTTGCAAAACAACTTTATCGTCAAAATGTTTTAACTTCTATTTTTAACGCATATATGGACGAACCCGATGCAATCGAACGCGACGTAATGAACTACGTAAATATGGTAATCGGCATTGATGCAAAAAATCTTGGTACAGATAAAATATGGACCTATCGCGACCCGAGAACTGGGAAACTCGAGTCCCTGAAAATAGACGATTCATTCATTAATGCTGTCGAGGAGCGGATGGGTTTGAAAACTCGGGAGCAAAAGCAAAGCTTTAGAACAACAATAATTAAAATTTATGGCCAGAGAATTGTAAAAGACCCGAATTACAACTTCATGGACAATGCGGAATTGGTGAAAGCAGTAACAGATGTTCGCTTGAAGTCCGATATCTCTGGTGCTGGTAGCCTTGTCGGTGCTTTATCAAATCGAACAAATGAAGAAAATCAGCGATTGTATAATCGAATGGTAGACACAATGATAAACAAACTCGGTTATTGTCGCACTTGTGCCGAGAAAACAATTGAATATTTTTGTACACAAGAAGATGCAGCTTGATCTTATGGAACAAAAGCATCAAGAATCATCAGAGCCAAAAAAAAGAAAAAGAATAAAAAAATTTGAAACTATTTATCGAGCCTCTTCGGAAATTAAGGTTGAAATAACGGAGAAAAATATCCTCAAGATAGCAGAACTTGCAACGCAACACAATTTCGAAATTTATTTAGTCGGTGGATATGTTCGCGATTATTTCTTGAAACGCGAGAAAAAGGATGCCGATTTTACTGTCGTCGGCGATGCCATCGAGTTTGCCAAAATTGTTGCCGAACACTTTCATTCAAAAGTAGTTTCATATCCTCGTTTTTTCACAGCAATGGTACCTATTGGTACATCAGAATTTGAATTCGTAGGTACGCGAAAGGAAGTATATCTTTCCAAAAGCCGAAAGCCCATTGTCTCTGTTGGAACATTGGAGGACGACCTGAAACGAAGAGATTTTACTATCAATGCCCTGGCTGTATCCTTGAACCCAGATACATTTGGAAAACTCATCGACTTGTTCGATGGATACCAAGACTTGCACAACAGAATGATTCGCACACCACTCGACCCTCGAGCTACTTTCGACGACGACCCACTTAGAATGCTCCGAGCAATAAGATTCTCTGCACAGCTGGATTTCCAAATCGAGGAGTCTACTTTGGAAGCCATTAAAGAAATGAAAAATCGCATTGATATCGTCTCGCAAGAGCGTATTACCGATGAGCTGATGAAAATTATCGACTCTCCCATTCCATCAAAGGGCTTTATCTTACTTTTTACAACAGGCTTGCTGGAAAAAATATTCCCAGAGTTGTTCGAACTCTCCGGAGTTGAAACCATAGAGGAAAATGGTGTCCAATACTCTCACAAAGATGTATTCCTCCATAGTCTAAAAGTTTTAGATAAAGTTGCAGAAAATACAGACAATACATGGCTACGCTTCACTGCATTGTTACACGACATTGGGAAAGCCAAGACCAAACGCTACATTCCCGGAGTAGGTTGGTCTTACCACGGGCACGAGGAGATTGGAGCACGAATGGTCCCGAACATATTTCGCCGCTTGAAGCTTCCGATTGATAAGGTCGAATACGTCGAAAAACTTGTCCGCTTGCATCAAAGGCCCATGGCTCTGGTCGACGATGGAGTGACAGATTCAGCAATACGCAGGCTTGCAGCTTACGCAGGCGATGCCCTGGAGGATTTATTTTTGCTCTGTCGCTGCGACATTACTACAAACAATCCAAATCTAAGCAAAAAGTATTTGAACAATTACACAAAGGTTTGGAAAAAAGTACTTAAAGTGCAAGAAAAAGACAAGCTCCGCCAATTTCAATCGCCTGTGCGAGGCGAGGAAATTATGGAAATTTTTGGGTTACAGCCATCACCAGAGGTTGGAGTCATCAAAATAGCCATAGAAGAGGCAATTCTTGATGGTATAATTCAGAACGACTACGCGGATGCAAAAAGGTTCGTTCTCGAAAGGAAAGAAGCTTGGAAAAAACTTTTGGAAACAATAAATGTACGAGAAATAAAGAAAGATAAAGATTTGATAAAAAAACTTTTCGACTACTCCACAGGATAATAAAAATTTTTCAAAGAATCTACCAAATTTACAAAGTAACTAATCAATTGCAAATCAACGAGAAGTATTTGCATAATCGATAAAATTTTTGTAATTTTGAATGCTCCTTTAGCTCAGTTGGCCAGAGCAGCTGACTCTTAATCAGCGGGTCGGGGGTTCGAGTCCCCCAAGGAGCACAAAAATCCACCGCCTTTCAAAGCACCTATCGAAATAAAGCAATCAATTTTTGGTAATTATTTATGAAAAATATATTTTTGTTAGTTGTAGAAATTACCTCAGGCAATTTTAGGGTGATTAACAAAATATAAGACAGTAAGGAAATTTTTAAAAATTTAAAAAGGTGGGTATTAAGATGAGTGCTTATGATGCTGATTTTTACAAACAAAGGACAGATTCACTAAGAGCTGCATACCAGATTGTTCCATACATTATAAAACTTTTGAAACCTAAAAGCGTTGTTGACGTTGGATGTGGGACAGGGGAATTCCTATATGTCTTCGAGGAGATGGGTGTAAGTGATTATCTCGGAATCGATGGGGACTGGGTTCTCAGGCAAAGAATGAGAATACCCAAAGAGAAATTCATACCAATGAACCTTGAAGAACCCCGTAAATTATCAAGAACGTACGACCTTGCCATATCATTAGAAGTCGCAGAGCATCTATCTTCTGAGGCAGCTGAAAGATTTGTAAAATTTTTAGTTTCTCTTTCGGACTATGTATTATTCTCTGCTGCGATTCCATTTCAAGGCGGTTTAAACCATATTAATGAACAATGGCCTGATTATTGGTTTAAACTTTTTGGTAAGCATAACTTTACGCCAATTGATATTGTAAGAAAACAATTTTGGAACAATGAGGAAGTAGTCTACTGGTATTCGCAAAATACTTTTCTTTACATTAAAAATGAACTCATAAGTAATAATCTGCATTTATTAGAAAACAAGGTAGATGATTCGTACATCAATGTTGTACATCCAAAATTGTTCCTAAAAAAAGCTCAAGAACTGGAAAAAATTCACAGAACCATTCCTTCTTTTGTTTGGAAAATTAAGTCTTTTATTAAAAGGCACAATCGACAAGCCCAGTAGTATGTAGCAATTAAACATAAATCAGATTTCAAGACCCAATATGTCAATCAAAGAAATTTAAAATATTTAAATGAAAATTTATCACCAAAATCTGTTTTATAGAATAAAGCTTTGTTGGTACGAAATACTCCTCAAGATGGTTCTAAAAAATTCCATTTTTACTTAAATTTAGATTTGAAAACTACTGGCGTTTAGTGAAAAGCCATATCAAATTTCAAATGTGTTTTGAAAGAAATTAATCATCATTAATACAAAATAATCGCAACAGGAAGGTTATTTCAACTCTGCTTTTGTAATGGAACCCGTTCTCAAATCGATTGTAAATTCATAGTCGTCTGGTGGTAAATCTTTCAACATAGCCTCGAGTATTGGGAATAAATGAGTAATGCTTGGAGTATTTTCAAAGATTTCCTTTACTGTTTCCAGAGTATATTCTGTGTCGCTAGTTGTAAACTGACTTTCATTGCCGTGCAAGTAGCCTAAGTAAGTATCTACGATAAAGTGTGCAAGTTTTGAAACTTTGGCTTTGGGTACACCTATTTGTTTAAGTAAATTTTCTATCATGCTGGTCAGATTGTTTGTAAGTTGTTTTTTTGCATAAGCTTGAAACTCGAGTCTGCCGAAATCATAATTTACTTTAACAATTTTCTCGGAGCGAACCTCGGCAATTCCACTTCTTCTAATGTTTACTCTACGAATTGCACAGGGCCAGGTGACTATCGAACTTGTCATAACATCGATAATCATACCTTTCTCTGTCGTCAGGAGGCGTGCGTCGTGGGCATGGTTGTGTCCAGTAAATATTAAATTCAACCCGAATTCTGCAAATGTGCTACTCAGCTCTTCCCAATTTTCGACAACATAATCTGGGAACAAGGAACTTTGCCCAAGGAAATGCTCGACCAAATTATGATGCATCATAGCAATCATGAGCTTGCCCATGCTACGGCCCTCGGCTAACTTTGCTTTCAACCAATCGATAGTTTCGGCACTGAACCTACCACCGGTGATTGCCTCGTGACTACCATCGTTTTCCCTCCACCTACAAGCATCGAGGCAATAGAGCCAGACCCCAGGAACTGGCTCGACGATGTAACTTAAAGAGCCATTTGGGTCGGTCGATATTGCTTCATTGTATCCAAATTCAGCATAAATCGCTTTGAATTCCTCTGGAGTTACTGTTGGAACACGATTAGTAATTCCATCGGC
>JBKBVP010000095.1:0-6013 GCA_046289495.1 Candidatus Kapaibacteriota bacterium
CTATTCAGATCTTTAATTTTTTGATTATATGTATAAAATTTCAATAAAAAATTAAACTTTTAATCAGAGTGTAACAAAATTATAAAATCTTGGTTATTATTTTTGAATTTGATTAAACTTTTTATGAAAAAGTTTGTCAAATTTATTGCAGAGTCAAATTTCAAAACAAACAAAAGGGAGGTATTATGAAAAAATTATCGGTTCTTAGTTTCGCTTTTGCAGTAGTTATAATCTTTTCTTTTCTTGCTTGCAACAAGTTAGACAATCTGACTAATCCATCGAGCGAAAGTTTTGTTTACAGTGCGGCAATTCCTTACGAAACGGAAATGAATGTTCCATCGGAGCTAAGCGAAGCCACATTTGAAAAGCCTGCTATGCTTCTTTTCCCCAAAGATGACCCATTGTACCCTGAGAGACCTATCAGATTTATGGTTCCAATTGGAAGGATACTCAAAGAGTTGACCCTTACAGAGGAGCAGATAACACAAATTCGTGAATTTATGGCTGAATATCGTGACTGTGTCAAAAATGCATTACTACCATTGCGCGAGAGTGAAAGGCAAATTATTCAACAAGCAAATCAAGAACGCAGAACGGTAATGGAACAACTTAAAAATGGGGAAATTGATAGGCAAACTGCAATGGAGCAAATCCGACAAATCAACCAAAGAACAAGAGAAGCATTGATAAATAATTCCGTTCGTGAGCAAGCTCTACAACAATTGAAACAATGCTGGGAGACTTTAATTGCAAATATTAGAAGTATCCTTACTCCAGAGCAACAGGCTCTTTTTGATGAGTTGTTAGCTAAATATAGAAACAACCGAGGTGGTAAAGGAACTGGACCAGGCACAAGACCATAATTTTGTTCTATTCAACAATAAAGGCTGTCGATGGTAACATCGACAGCTTTTTTCATTTTTCATTAAACGATAATTTTATCAGAATAAATGTGAAAATCCCAGTTAAATTCTTTACGAAAAATTTCTACAAGCTCGGAGATTAAATAAAAAGATCCTATGACCAAAGTTGGTTGATTGCGCTCTTTCACAATCGAAAATGCTTCCTCGGTATTTTCTACTGAAATTACATTTAATTTTTGATTGCAATACTGTTGAATTTCCTCTACAAACTTTTTTTGGATGATAAAATTCCTTTCTGCTCTTTCGTATCTTAGATTTGGTAATATTATTGTTTTGGCTTTATGGCAGAGAATTTTCAACATTTCAATGTAATTTTTGTCTTTCATCGATGCGAAAATTACATTCCATTGAATTGTTGGATAAACACATTCTAAAAGTTGCGAAACCTGTAGGACTGAATTTGGATTGTGCGCCACATCGATAATAAATGGTGGTGACTTTCGAAGATGTTCAAATCTTGCAAACAAGCCAGTGTTCTTTCTTACATTTTTTACTCCATTGTATATATTGCGGATACCAACTGAATATTCTCTTTTTAAGTATTCGACACAGAATATACATGTAATGATGTTTTCAACTTGGTGCTTGCCAACTAATGGGCTATAAATTTCATATTCGTTATCATTGGCTCTAAATTTGAACTTCATTACGTCTGGGTCTAATTGGAGATTTTCTACTTGTGTTTGTTTTTCAACAAAAATTATGTTTGTGATACTTCCTTTCAACTTCTTTAAATAGTCGTACACGCTTTGATGGTTGAAAGAGACAAAACATACCTTGTTGGGTTTGATAATTCCAGCCTTTTCAAAGACTATATCGTAAATAGATGTGCCAAGGTAGTCGGTGTGGTCGTAGTCAATTTTGGAAATTATTGTAGCTAACGGATTTAATATGTTTGTAGCATCGAAGCGACCGCCCATACCCGTTTCAATTATGCAAATATCGGTATTAGTTTCAGCAAAGTATTCAAAAGCTACTGCTGTTGTGATTTCGAAGAAAGTTGCTTTCAGAGAGTCGGCATACTTTAAGTATTTAATAACCAATGGCTCCAAATCCGTGTCCGATATTGGCACACCATTAATTCTAATTCTTTCGTTAAAAGAATAAATGTGTGGCGAAGTGTATAGTCCTACTTTGTATCCAGCTTCCCTGTAAATAGAAGCTAAAAAAGAAGAAATACTTCCTTTCCCATTAGTTCCAGCGATATGAATAGATTTGATTTTGTTTTGAGGATTGCCTACGTCCTTTAAAATTTTCTCAATCCTTTCTAATCCTGGTCGAATTCCAAATCGACGCAAACCAAAAAGTCTTTCTAATAAGTCCTTTCGCATTCAATTACCTACAAAGTTTCCCTTCTTTGCGGATAATGTTTACGTGGATAGTCAAAGTATTTTTTCCTATCCTCGATATCCGTTAAATCTACAATCTTTTTAAATCGTAGAGTATCTTCAAGTATTTTTCTATTATTTAATAATTGGTTATAAATATCCTGAGGCGAAGAAAAGCTTTTCATTTCCATGGGCTTGTATTTATTTAATTCTGCCATAACTTCGGCATAATTGGGTTTTAAATTTGTAAATTTTTCAAATTCAACAAGCATTTTCAATGTACCTCTTAATTTACCCTCGACTGAGTATCCTGCAATGTGTGGAGTGCAAATTTCGCATTCGCAGACGAGTTCTGTGTTTATATTTGGTTCGTTTTCCCAAACGTCGACAACAAGAGTTAAATTTTTGGACTTTTTAACTTCAAGCAAATCCTTTTCAACCACGACACCGCCACGAGATGTATGTATGAATAAAGTATTCTCATTCAGTAAAAATAAATTTTCTTTGTTCAGCAGATTCCAAGTTGGATATTTTCCCATTTTAGTTAATGGCACGTGGTTTGTTACAATTTTACAATGATAAATCAATTCATTGATTTGTAGATAATTAACATAATTTGGCAAGCAATTTTTTTCTTCAGAAGAAAGTTTTTCCAGCAAAGGTGGGTCGTTTATAAAAACTCTCATACCAAGGTAGTGACAATATTTTGCCACTAAGCTACCGATATTACCAAAACCAATAATCCCAACGGGTAAATTTTTTAGAACAATTCTATTTTTTATAGCCCAGTGAAGTATTGAAAAAATCACGTACTCAGCAACGGAATTTGCATTCGAACCCTTAGCATCGACAAAATGTATATTCTTCGATTGTAAATAATTTACATCGATATGATCGGTGCCGGAGGTTGCAGTGCCGACGAATTTTACCATTGTACCGTCGAGCAAATCATTATCAACTTTGGTTGTCGAACGAACGAAAAGAATTTCGCAATTATTCTGAATAAGCTGATTGCGGTTTAATTCCCGTCCTAAGAAAGTGTAAACAGTAGCAACATCCCTCAGTGAATTTGCTAATAAAGGAATTTGTTCATCGACAAAAATGGTCATTAAATGCACTTGCAATTAAACAGGTTGCAAAATTGGGAAAAACTTTTGTAATTTTCAAATCCTAAAAAATCGGGAATTATTATGATTTGGTTTGAAAATATAATAAATGCTTTTATTTGGATTTCTCTTCTTATGAGTGTTGTTCAAGTTTATTTACAAACAAATAAGATCTGGAAAAGGAAACATGAACAAGTCGTTGCCGAGAGTCAATCTATTGCTGGATTGACCTTACTGATTTTGAATTGTTTGATTTGGTTGGTCTCGTATATCATTAAAAATGATATTGAAAGTATTATAGATACTACGCTTATAATTGTACAGGCTTTTGTTTTTCTGTTAGTTGGTACAGGCTTGTGGGTGCGTGGACAAAGGAAGAAAGGCTTTTGGGCACTTGTTAAGCAAGCATTGAAGATAGAGCGCAAGGAAGCAAACTACTTACTGAAACGATTCTTTAAGCCCCAGAATGCTGAGCTCATTATCGATATACTTCATCACATCGCTATGATTGACGAAGAGCTGGATGAACGAGAAATAAAATTGATACAGTTTTTTTCATTAGAATGGAATATTCCTTACTCTGTTGAGCAAAAAATAAAGGAACGAAGGAAAATTACACTTGAAAACAAATATGTTTATATAAGGAACAAATTATTGGACTACTTGCAAAGAGACCCACCAATGGAACAAGTGGCGCAATTGAAGGACTTGATAAACGAAATGATATTGGCAGATGAAAAAGTTACCGAGGAGGAAAAGATAATTTCCGGGGAACTCAATGGGATGTTAGACTCTTACCTACAAAAAGAAGAGGTGCCTCAGATATATCAAGTTATAATTGTTCCGCAAAATTCTAAACAAGAAGAATTAATAAAAGAATTGATACCAGATAGCAAGGAATTGAGAACTTTTGGAGGTAGAGTTTTTTCCTTAGGTACATTTTATTCTAAATCTTTTGCAGAGATAGTCTGCCAGCGCTTCCGAAAATTTAATTTGTTCACAATTGTTTACAACCTCGAAAACGTTTTCCAAGAATTAAACAACACTGTAAAATAATATCTTTGCATTCTCGATTTTAAATAGTGTATTTTATTAAATTTTTATGAGATTAGTAAATATTCTTGGAATATTTCTTGTTCTATCCTTACTTTCCTCCCATGCACAATGGGAAAAAGTCAAAAATATTCCACCAACATTTATAAATTCTTACTGGCTGGAAATGTATTTTCTGCCCGAGAATCCAAATTATGGTTGGGTTTGTGGCTATGATGGTAAAGTACTCCGAACAACTGATATGGGAAAAACTTGGTCGGGTACAATTATTCGTGGGGCTTATCAGCTTGAACATATCCATTTTGTTGATGAGAAAGTAGGCTTCACCTCTGGTATTGGTTCAAATGGTTTTGGAAAAATTTACAAAACTACCGATGGGGGTGCCACCTGGTTCGATATTACCCCTGTCAAAGCCGATGACCTTTGGGGACATTGGTTTGTGGATAAAGATTACGGAATTGTGGTAGGTGGAGGCTGTGTCACCCCTCAAAGGTTTTTTGTAACTACCAATGGTGGAATTTCTTGGGATTTTGTAACAGAAGTGAACAATTTCCCAAACTCTGGCTTAACAGATGTTATTCTCTACAGTAGAAACGGGCTTGGCTATGCCACCAGTAGTGGTTTCATTTGGCAAACAACTAATGGTGGTCGAAGCTGGCAAATTTTCTCTCGCTCCGGAGGTAGTGATTGGCAAGAAGACCTTTGGATTTTTGGAAATACCATAATTGTACCTTACTCGGTTGGATGTGGTGGAGAGGGTGGTACGGGGGGTGTTCGCTCCACAAATAATCTTGGTAGAACTTGGAAACAATTCTCTACTGGAACTTCGATGTTTGGTGCTTTCCTACACGACTCCTTACGAGGTTGGGTTTGTGGTTGGGACAGAGCAGTCTATTATACTTCTGATGGAGGAAATACTTGGAATTTGCTGAACTGCGGTATAGACCCTGGTGTTTCTTTAGATGATTTCTGGTTCATAAATGATACCTTGGGTTGGGTTGTTGGTAATGGCATATACAAATACACCGGTATAAAAAAAGTAGTTTCCCAAATTCAGTCTATTCCAGACACTACCGCTTGCGAAGGAGACACAATAATACTTAAAGCTACAAATGATGCAAAGTTTTATCAATGGTCTACAAATTCTACCTCTAAAGAAATCAAAGTAACGAAATCTGGAAGATACGAGTTGCTCTCTTGGGATAGTGATTGTGATACGATTGTTCCTGCAGTTGTAACATTGACATTTCACCCAAAACCTAAAATTAAACTGTCAATCGAGGGTACTGGTTTTTTGTGTGAAGGCTCTGAAATTCCTCTGTGGTACGTAACTGATTCCAAGAACGCACGATGGGCTGATGGTCGCACAGATACTATTTTGGTTAACAAACCTGGTAAATACATTGCTTATGCCTCTAATGAATTTGGTTGTATCGACAGTGCTTATGTAGAATTTCGCCTTATACCCCGCCCTAAAATTCAAAGAATTGGTAATACAAGTATTTGTGAGGGTGATTCCGTCGTACTTTTTCTCGAAGGTAATTTTGCTAATGTATTTTGGCTGCGTGATTCTGATTCAGAAATTGTCGGAATAGGCAAATCC
>JBKBVP010000096.1:0-6009 GCA_046289495.1 Candidatus Kapaibacteriota bacterium
TTTCCAACTGTTTTTTTTGAACCCGTAGAGGAATTTTTAAAACTGTACAGCCCATTTTTCAAATATACCGATCTAACAAGTGCTTATAAATTTTGTGAAAAAATAGCAAAAAAACATTATGAAAATTTCCCTGTAGCTTCTTGGCTTTTGCCAAAACAGGAACGAAGATTCCTTCATAGTATCTACTCTTTTTCAAGACTTGCTGATGATATAGCAGATTCCCCTCACCTCTCAATGTCCCAGACCGAGAGGCTACATGCTCTACAAATCATAGAAAGCAATTTAATTCATCTAAAAGATACAAGGAATGTAAACAATCCAATTTTTTATGCTCTCAAAGATACAATTGAAAAAAAGGAGCTCCCCCTGGAACCGTTTCTCAGGCTATTGACGGCGTTTAAAATGGATGTTAATTTCGTACAACCACTTGATTGGAATGATTTAGAGAAATATTGTTCATTCTCAGCTAATCCCATCGGAGAACTTGTTTTGAGAATTTTTGGAGAATCCAACGAAAGAACTATTAAATTTTCTGATTTAATTTGTACTGGTCTTCAGCTTGTTAATTTCTGGCAAGATTTAAGCATTGACTTAAAAGCTGGCAGATGCTATATCCCCAAAAAGTATTTTGAAGATTACAAAATTGAAACTTTAAATCTCTTGAACTACAACATAAAAGAGAAGATTAACATTTTTTTAATGGAAATTTTAGGAAAAACTACTGAATATTTTTTAGAGGGATGGAAATTAATATGGCATTTGGAAAATCGTAGGTTAAGATACGAGATTAATGCTATCATTATTGGTGGAATTAGAATGTTGAGAAAAGAATTTAAACTAAAACATAATTTGCTACGTAAAAGGCCAAAATTAAATCTTTTTGATTATATTTACATTTTCCTTAATGCCTTGATTTAAAATCGTGATGATGCCTTTGACTGTTGTTGATTTGGCTGCTTTTGAAAGAGTAAACCCACCAAAAATCAAGACCTCAAATTTTCAACTCGCTTTTAGCATTTTGCCAAAGGAAGAACGCATAGCAATCAATACAATCTACTCACTTTTTTCATACATAGACTCAATAGTCGACGATGGAGCTATATCCGACGAAAATATTTTGAAGAAAGAAAAGCGACTGAAATTCTGGAGAGCCGTAATAGATGAATTATACAACGATTCAATACCAAGTCCAATTTTTTATCCACTTTATTATGCAATCAAACGATTCTCAATCCCAAAACAATACATAGTAACGCTTTTTGACGGTTGTCGGAAAGATTTATTCCAGACAAGATACTCAACTTTTAACGAGCTTAAAGACTATTGCTACAGTGTAGCTAGTGTAGTTGGTTTGATAGTGATTGAAATTTTTGGCTACAAGTACCCCGAGACTCGTAACTATGCCATAAACCTTGGGTATGCCATGCAATTAACAAACATATTGAGAGATGTAAAGAAAGACAAAGATAGGGGGTATGTATACATACCGCAAGAAGATTTAAAAAAATTTGAATACACGGAAGAAGAATTATTAAATGAGGTTTACAACGACAATTTTGTTGAATTAATGCATTTTGAAACTAAACGAACTAGAGAATTTTTCCATAAAGCTCGTTCGCTACTACACCCAGAAGAACGCATAACAATGTTTCCCGCAGAGGTGATGGATGAAATTTATTATCGGTTACTAGAAAAAATTGAATTGAAAGGATTTAATGTTTTTAAAAAAGAGATAAAAGTCTCTACGATTCATAAGCTTACAATAACTTTGAAGCACTGGCTATCAATTTTACTTTTTATTAAACCTTTTACAAAAGCAGATTAGACAAAATTTGGTAATTTTGTCTTTTTAATTAACTTTTGATTATGGAAATAAAATTTAGCGATGAAGATCTTAATAAGGTAGAAGAACTCAAAAGCAAGTATCCAAATTCTAAAGCCGCTTTGATGGGTGTTTTGTGGTTAGCCCAAAAAAAATTTGGTTGGATATCAAAAGAAGTTATTGAATATGTTGCAGGCTTGCTCCAGTTGCCTCCTTCGCACGTCGACGGAGTCGTTAGCTTCTACACAATGTACTTCAAGAAGCCAATGGGCAAATATCATATTCAAGTGTGCACAAATGTGTCTTGCCTTCTTCGCGATGGTGAAGAAATTTATCATTACATTTCAAAAAAGGTGGGCATTTCTAATGGAGAGGTAACTTCGGATGGTCTTTTTTCTTTGGAAAAAGTCGAATGTATGGGAGCTTGTGGCGGCGCACCAATGATTGCTGTCAACGAAAACTATTTTGAAAACATAGACATCGAATTTGTCGACAAACTAATTGATAACTTACGGAAACAAAATGGTCTCTCATCTTAAGCAAGTTTATTTCTCAAGGATCTTTCTGACGATCATTATAGCGTTGCACATTTTATTTTATTTTTTAGGAAGCAACACCGTTTATGAGGAATTGGCATTAAACCCACATCTGGTAATTTACGAAATTCAAATTTGGAGACTTGTTAGTTACCCAATACTCCCTCTTTCAATAGCCGAAGCCTTCCTTTTCATTTATTCATTCTGGGCCCTAGGGCCTAAGGTTGAAAATTGCTTTAAAAAAAATTACTACCCTTTTTCACTACTGATATTTATTTTTCTTCAAGGCTTATTGACGACAGCCCTCTTTGGAAAAGAAAATTTTTATCTACTTGGAACAGAGGGTTTATCCTTTTTCCTTATTACTCTATATTACCTGACGTACTTTCGTATAGTTAGCCAATATGAATCCTTACCACTTAGAAGTATGGTTCAGACTGCCCTTGTCGTATTTTTTTGGTTAATGGCTGCAACTCTCGACTCATTCATTTATGAAAGAAATATCCTAATCAACTCATTCTCTTTCGCAATTGTAGGGATTTTCGTTGGCACATTTTCCTACCTGCAAAATCGCTCATTTGCAATTGAACTAATACAACAAAGATATAAAGACTTCGTTACCTTCAAAAAGAAACTCGAGGAATTGGACAGTACCCATTTACAGGATGTAGAGCATTCCCTTATCAAAAAAGAAATTTCCTCTTTTTTTGTAGACAGTCACCCGACGAAACAAAACCTAACAGAAGATAACTTGAATCGAATCCTCGATAAAATATTAGAAAATGGAATTGAATCGCTAACTGACGAAGAAATCAAATTCTTAAATGAATATTCTAAAAAAATTAACAATTATGGAGATTAATTATGAAAAAGGAAGATTATTTAAAGGCGGACAGAGTAATTGAACATTTCGATATAACAAACCACAATACAGTAGCTTTATTGGAATCTATGGGTAAAATGGCTTTTCAAGCCAGGAATTTACATCGAGCTGCAAAAATCTACGACATGATGCTTAAGGACAAACATTGTACCATTATAATTACCCTTGCAGGCTCCCTTTTTAGCGCCGGATTGAAAAAAATTGTTGTTGATTTAATCCGAAACAACATGGTGGATGTTATTGTATCAACAGGAGCAATAATTGTCGACCAGGATTTTTTCGAAGCACTTGGATTTAGACATTACCAGGGCACACCATTCGTAGATGATAACGAACTTCGAGAGCTGATGATCGATCGCATTTACGACACTTACATCGACGAAGAACAATTAAGAGTGTGTGACATGACAATTGCCGAAATTGCATCAAAAATCGAACCCCGACCATATAGTTCACGAGAATTTATTATTGAAATGGGAAAGTATCTTGTAGAAAATAATAAAGGTGAAGATTCTGTTGTTCGAAATGCTTATGAATCTGGGGTTCCTATCTTTGTTCCAGCTTTCTCGGATTGCTCTGCTGGCTTTGGTTTAGTATATCATCAATTTCATAGTAATGGCGCTACTGTTTCAATCGATTCAGTTAAAGATTTTCTCGAACTCACTAAAATAAAAATAAAAGCAGTAGAAACGGGAATCATAATGATTGGTGGGGGTGTGCCTAAAAATTTCACACAAGACGTTGTGGTTGCCTGCGACATCCTTGGTGAAGAAGCACCTATGCACAAATATGCTATTCAAATCACAGTTGCCGATGAGCGCGACGGTGGCCTTAGCGGCTCTACATTGAAGGAAGCAAGTTCCTGGGGCAAAGTCGAAACCACATTTGAACAAATGGTATTCTCCGAAGCAACTATTGCATTCCCCTTGCTTGCTTCTTATGCATACCACAAGAATAAAGATTCAAACAGGGAAAGACGCCGTTATAACGACTACTACTTAGACCTAAAATTAGAGACAGTAGCAAAGTAGTTTACTTTTTTGTCAAAGCTAATTTGAATCATTTTTAGAGTTTCACAAGGAAACACTAAAAGTTCTAACAATTTTGGATTGTACTTTAAATCTTTACCTTTAAATTGGTCAGCACTTTTTCTTGGGAATGAACAAGACTAAGTCGATAAAGAATTAATTTGCTTTAAACAAAAATTTTAAAAAAAGTATAAGTATGAAAATAGAAGCTTGAAAAAGTACAATAAATGCACCCGAAGGCAAATTGAAAATTATAGACAAAAGAATTCCAAGTTCTGAAGAGATTACCCCAAAAATCAAGCTGAAAATAGTCATTTGAGAGAAAGTTTTACTTATTAGTTTTGCAGTAGCAGCTGGTATAACTAAATACGAGGCTACAAGCAAAATACCTACTAATTTGATAGACACAACGATGGTTATAGCAATCAGCACTGAAAGTAAGTAGTTATCGAATTCAACGTTAATTTTATCAACTTTTGCAAGTTCGTAATCAAAAGTGGAATAAGTCCATCTCTCCCACCAAAACAAAAAAATAATCAACGCAATAAGTAAAAAAACCAAGGTGTAGAGTAAATCATTTTTGGAGACCAAAAGAATCGAACCAAATAGATAGGAAAAGGCATCTGAAACATATCGTTTTTTAAGGGAGATAAATAGAATACCCAATGCAACGCTAATGGCAAAGAATATACCAATTGCGGTATCAATTTCTAAAGTAGAATTCTCTTTCAAATAAGTTAAAGCTATTGCTATAATGACTGTGAACGGTATGGAAATCCAAAAAGGTTCGAACTGTAGCAAAAGCCCAAGTGCAACTCCACCAAAAGCCACGTGAGCTAAGCCATCACCTAAAAAGCTCATTCTTCTTTGCACCACAAATACGCCAAACGAGCTGCACAAAAAACTTACTATTAAACCAGCAATCAAAGCATTTTGGACAAATTCATGTAATAGCAGCTCAGTCATTTTTTCTCAAAAGAAAATCCATATTGTGCTCGTGACCTAAATGCCCAAATGTTCTCCGAAGGTTATCCTCTGTGAAGACATTCTGGGGTTTACCATAAGCAACCACACTTTTATTCAGAAGAAGCACAGAAGTTGAGTGATAGTATGCATACTCCCAATCGTGAGTCACCATAATTATAGTAGTTTGATTTTCTTTTTGCAACTTCTCAAGCAAAAAACTAAAATCCGTCTCGGCAATGAAATCTATTCCAGTGGCGGGCTCATCCAATAAGAGAAGTTTAGGCTTGCGAATAAAACAACGTGCAAGAAAAACCCTTTGTAATTCCCCTCCTGATAATTTATTAATTTGTCTATCCTCTAAATGTTCCAAGCCACAAGTTGATAGCACTTCTTTTACTCTTTGTCGAATTTCATTACTAAAAGTAAACTTCCATCTACCCGACCGCCCATTTGCAACCAGTTCATAGACTTTCCCAGGGAAGCTTCTATCAATAGTCTTTATTTGTGGAACATATCCAATGTCCTCAAAGTCAACATTATTAGGTTTTTTTCCGAACACTCGCACACTACCAGAGTTAGGCTCTATAAGACCCAAAATTGTTTTTATTAATGTGGTTTTTCCACCACCATTTGGTCCTACTATAGTTAGAAAATCTAATGACCTAACTAATAAATCTAAACCATTGAGTACACAATATTTTCCAAAAAAAACAGAAAGCTTGTAAATTTCAACAACTGGGTCTATCATTTGAGTGCTTCATAAATTGTTCGAGC
>JBKBVP010000097.1:0-6001 GCA_046289495.1 Candidatus Kapaibacteriota bacterium
CCAATAACCACGCATAACATTCGGGCCCCGAACAAGTATCTCGCCATCGTCGGCGATTTTCACTTCGACCCCATCCAACGGTTTGCCTACAGTGCCAAATTCGACGTCATCTTCTCGAGTAACCGAAACAACTGGTGATGCCTCTGTTAGCCCATAGCCTTCGTACACTTTGTAACCTAATGCCCAGAAAAACAAATTTACATCAACATTCAAGGGTGCCCCACCAGAGATAAATCTTATTTTATCTATTCCAAGTTTTTCTCGAATTTTCGAGAAAACAAGCATATCGGCTATTTTGTATTTATTCTTCACAACAGTGGAGACCTTTCTACTTGTGATTTCAAGAGCATACTTTGCTCCAATTTTGAATGCCCAGTTAAATATTCTCTGTTTAATCTTGCTTTCTTTGGCTATTTGGGAATAAATCCTTTTCCGAATAATTTCCAACAGGCGTGGCACAGTTGTCATTAGTGTTGGTCTTATTTCTTTGATATTTGTGCTGATTGTGTCTATAGACTCTGCTAATGCTATTAGCGCTCCACAGTGGAAAGCTGCGTAGATAACCGTGTGTTCGTAAGCATGACACCACGGTAAGTAAGAGAGAAATACATCCTCCTCGCCAAAATTTATCGACTTTGCCGAGGCAAGGACATTGGAAACAATATTGCTATGCGTGAGCACAACTCCTTTTGGGTCGCCAGTTGTTCCGCTTGTGTATATTATGGTTAAAATTTCGTCGGGTTTGTTTCTGATTATCCTTTCTTGAATTATTTTATCTCTTTGCTCTTTTGTCCGCGAAATTTCGCCAATGTTGTAAATTTCATGAAATGTCTTTACAGAAAGGTCTGTTTCGGGCGCTGTATCAGCATTGTCTAAAATCATAATATGCCTTAGGGTGGGAACATTGTTTTGGATAACTTTTATTTTATTCAGTTGATACAAGTTCGAAACAATAACCCCAGTGGCGGTACAATCATTGAATATGTATTCCTCTTGTTTTGGGGTTGTGCTTGGGAATAAAGGAACAGTTATGGCACCTATGGATGCAATAGCTACATCGGCAATGAGCCACTCGATGCGATTTTCAGATATTATTGCTATGCGGTCGCCTTGCTTGAAACCCAGGCTCAACAAACCAAGTGCAAAGTTTTCTATCCTATCCCAAAGTTCACAATAATTAAGTTCTTTGTACATACCATCTTGTTTGAACTTTAAAGCTGTCTTTTGCTTGCCGTATTTTGTACAAATTGAAAATACTAATTGGGGCAGGTTGTCGTAAGCTTGTGCACCCAAAATTGCACCTCTAATTTTGTGAGTTAAAATTTGGTTGGTAGACAGAGATTAAAAAGCGAATACAAAGCGAAAGATTTCGGACCATTTCACAACTTCGAGTACTCGATAACCGAGAAAAGTACCAAAGCCAATAAGTGTAAGTCCAGCAAATTTATGTATCCTTGCAAGCAATGCTTCCGACATTTTATCTTTTAAGGAGACAAGTGTTTTAACAAGAAATGATAACCAAATAAGATTGCCCAATCCGAAGCCTAAAGAAAAGAAAAAGTTGCTCACAGCATCGGATTGTATTAATCCAAAGTGTTGGATATTTATAGCTACATACCCAAGCGAGGGCAGAAATGTGGGGTTAATGATGTTGGTTAAGGCAATTCCAACACCGACAAAGAAAGGTCCACGAGCAGAAAGTTTATCTATAAAAGGTAGAGTGCTTGGATTGCCATTGTTTAGGAAGTTTTTTGATGTTTGAATATGAGAAATACCAAGAGAGATAACCATCAACACAATCAAAAGTTGTATCAAAATCACAATATAGGGATAATCGTGGGAGAATTTCGAAGCCCAATCAATAATTGCCGAGGTGGCAAATATTGCAATTAAACAGTAGAAAAAATCCATCACTGCTGTACCAAGTCCCGATAGTAATCCGTGACGGGTACTATTACTCAACCCCAACTTAACAGCAGTCAGTGCTGCTGGTCCAGGCGGTAATGCTAACATTATTCCCACCACTATTCCCGACACAATTGATAGCATACCACATCCTTATATGTGTTAAAAATTTTTCACATTGTAAAAAAAACTGACACTAAATTAATAATAAATTCTGAAAATCAAAATTTTTTTTCGAAGAGGGAAAATAATCCTTCTCCGGTGGGTAATAAACTTTTGCCAAATACAAACCTTTCTCTTTTGCCAAAGGGGTAGGGAAGTTTTTTCTTCCGCTACGCAAAGCTTCTTGTAATTCTTGCAATTGCCTCCGACCACGAGCCACATCCAACATTGCACCGACCAAAGAGCGAACAAGACCATAGACAAATCTGTTCGCCTTAATAATATATAAATATAATGATGATGATAAACCCAACCATTTACTCACTTCAATACTACATATGTAGTTTTTCGTGGAGGGATTTTTCTTTGCGAATGGTTCAAAATTGTGTTCTCCAATGAATATACTTGCAGTTTCGTTGAGTAAATTTATATCCAGTTTAAGAGGGACGAAAAGAGCATTGTTGCGGAGGAAAACAGAATTTTTTGTCGTGACCAAATACCAATACTCTCTTGCAATTGCATCTTTGGTTGCGTGGAATTTGTTTTCGATTATTTTGGCTTGCAGAATTCTGATATCCAGGGGTAGGGAAGAATTGATTGCACAGACAAGTTTTTTCTCGGGAATTGGAAAGTTGGGGTCGACTATTGAGTGTGCAACTTGGCCAAGGGCGTGAACCCCGGTGTCTGTTCTTCCTGCGCCAACAACAAAAACCCTCTGTTTAGATACAACTTCGATTGCTCTCTCGATTGTTTCCTGAACGGAGTTTGAATTTTTTTGCCTTTGCCAACCGGAATAATTTGTACCATCGTATTCAATCAGAAAAACGATGGTGTGTTTCATACGGTTCACTCAACTATACCCGGCTGGTTCAACTCCTTGAACAAAGCAATGACTTCATCGAGAGTTTTGCTACCTAAATCACCTTTTCTGTGGCGGCGGACAGATACGGTCGAGGTTTCGAGCTCCTTTTTCCCAATTATAAGTGCAAAAGGGATTTTTTGAGTTTCGCTTTCTGCAATTTTTTTATTGATCCGTTCGTTGCGCAAGTCCAAATTCAGCCGATAGCCAAGATTGTCCAACTTTTGCGCAATTTCCTTCGCATACGAATGCTGTTCCTCTCCAATTGGAAGTATTGAAACTTGCACTGGCGAAATCCAAAATGGGAAGTTCCCAGCAAAATGTTCAATCAAAATAGAGAGAAATCTTTCAAGAGAACCCGCCGGTGCTCGATGAATTATCACTGGTCGATGTGGTTTATTATCTGCTCCGATGTATTCCAATTGAAATCTCTCCGGCATAACGTAGTCGACTTGGACAGTGCCAAGTTGCCATTTCCTTCCAATTGCGTCTCTTACAATGAAATCGATTTTAGGCCCGTAGAATGCTGCCTCGCCCTCGGCTATGAAATAATCTAAATTGATTTCGTCTGCTACTTCTTTGATTTCCCGCTGGGCTCGGTCCCAAAGCTCGATATTCCCGCCGTATTTGGATGTATCCTCGTCGCGGAATGAAAGCCTCGTTGTGAATTCTAACTTGAACAAACCGAAAAAATATTGCATTAAATCCACCACACCTTTGATTTCATCTTTAAGCTGCTCGACTGTGCAGTATAAATGTGCATCGTCTTGCGTGAATCCTCGCACACGAGTTAGCCCGGTTAATTCCCCCGATTGTTCATATCGGTAGACGGTCCCAAATTCAAATAATCGTAATGGCAAATCGCGATAACTTCTTGGTTTACTTAAGTATATTTGATGATGATGAGGGCAATTCATTGGTTTTAAAATGTACTCTTCGTCTTCGACTTTCATAGGTGGGTATTGAGAATCTTTATAATATGGATAATGTCCGGAAGTTTTGTATAATTCCAAATTACCAATGTGTGGGGTAATGACTTCGACGTAACCGCGGCGAATTTGTTCCTTACGTAGAAAGTCCTCTAAAGTTCTTCGAATCACAGCACCTTTTGGTAGCCAAATAGGAAGCCCACCACCGACGGCGGGAGTAATCAAAAATAGTTCGAGCTCTCTACCAAGTTTACGATGGTCGCGCTTTTTGGCTTCCTCCAGCATAGTCAGAAATTCATCCATCATCGATTTCTTGGGAAAGGTAATACCATAGATTCTGGTCATCATATTGCGGCTACTGTCCCCACGCCAATATGCACCAGCTACATTTAATAGTTTGACATACTTGATTTTGCTTGTGTTTGGGATATGTGTACCACGGCATAAATCTGTAAAATTCCCCTGCTTGTAGAAAGTTATCTTCTCGTCTTTTAAACCTTCGAGTAGTTCCAATTTGTATTCGTCGCCTACTTTTTTAAAGTGCTCGACGGCCTCGTCCCAGGAGATTTCAATTCTCTCGTAATCAGCATTTCTCTGTGCAAGTTCGAGCATTTTTTGCTCAATTTTTGGCAAATCCTCGTTTGTTATCTTTTGGCCATTTGGCAAGTCCACATCATAGTAGAAGCCCCATTCAATTGCTGGTCCGACACCAAATTTTACACCGGGATAGAGCTCCTGTATGGCTTCTGCCATCAAATGTGCTGAGGAATGCCAATATATCTCCTTCCCCTCGGGGTCGTCGAATGTAACAAAGCGGATAGTGCCATCGGTGAATAATTTTCGGGACAAATCTATTTTTTCTCCGTTAAAAAAAGCACCCAATGCTTCTTTTGCCAATCGCTCGGAAATTGTTTTAGCTACATCTATTGCCTTTATTCCCTCGGGGAATTCTCTACTCTCGCCGTTTGGAAATGTGATTCTCATGGTTCTACTGGTAATAAAAGTTAAAATGAATTTCCTTAAACGAATTTAAGCAATGTTTATTTGTTTTTAACTACCAAGAAATTATGTAAAATGTTTGCCATGTATTCTGCTTCACTGGTTCTTGCAAAAATTTTACAAACCCCAGTGCCAGGATTTGTATAAAGTAAATGTAAATTGGAATTAGTTTTCGATAAAACCTCGAAAACTTGCTTGGTGTCGAAATTTAATAAACTGATGATAGAAAGACATTCTTCTTCAAAGATATTTTCACAACTTTTCTCTTCGACTAAAAATAAACCTTCTTTAGACAAATTAACAAATACCGAATTGGATGGAAGCTCGTACTTTTCCTCTGGTAAATATTCTTTATAAGTGTATGGTTCGGAAATTAGAATCATCTTAGCACGAGATTTTGTTTGTTCTTTGACAAAACTTGTTCCAGCTTCGGGTGTAAAAGCACTCTTGTATTGATAGTCGATTGTTGGGTTTCTCACAAAGTAGTGATACATTGTAGGATGGATCAATTTTAGTCCGTTGAATGATGCCATCCTTGCATCCTCGAAGGAAATTTCTGGGATTAGCACTGTATCGGCGACTATCTTTGGGTCGGCGGTACGGATACCTGGAACATCTGTCCAAAATATAACTTCACGGGCATTGATTATGCTTGCAATGAGCAAGGCTGTTAGGTTCGAACTTTCGAATCCCATTGTTGTAATGGTGCCAGTTTCCGAACCACCAATGAACCCTGGTAGGAAGAGCAGATTGGATTTTTTAAATGCGGGGAGCAAGTTGGATTTGATTGCTTGGATTGTCTTTTCTAATATTGGTTTTGCATTACCATAATTGGAGTCGGTTATTATCAAATTTCGGGAGTCGAAAAATTGAACATCTATGTTTTGTCTCTTCAAATATTCCTCCAAAATCACCGAAGAAAGATATTCACCGTAGGAGAGGAGCCGATCCATTGTTCGCAAAGTCAATTCTTTTGTAATAGCAATCCCGAAAAGTAGTTTCTCTATGTTTTCAAATAAATGCGAAAGACGACTTTCGATACTATCTCGATTGTCCTGGGGGCTTATTATAGAGCTAGCAAGTGTGGCGAGCTCTGCCCGTAGATTTTTAAGTTCCAAAGATGATATCTCCAAACCTTTCGTCCGAG
>JBKBVP010000098.1:0-5839 GCA_046289495.1 Candidatus Kapaibacteriota bacterium
AGTCGACTTTGTAATCATCGAACTTACCAATTAGATAAGAAAAAGAGGCATTAAACTTAATACCCAAGGGTAAAGTTGCTTTAATCATACCTTCGAAGCCAAGTCGACTTGTTCTTCCAGCAGAGAGATAGAATCTTCCTTGGCGATATGGTATTAATTCATTTTTAGTGTCAATTAAAAATATGCTGCTCTCTAATTCTAATTTCATAATTAAGTTATCATAGATAAAAAAAGATTTAAAACCGACCTCATAAGTTTGTGATATAATCGGGTTTAATAATGGATTGATTTGAAATATGGTGTCCTCCCCAGGTAATGGGTCTGTTTCATTACCTGCAGGAACTTCAATACCCCCACCCAAATTTGCAAACAGAGATAGATTTTCGAAGATGCGATAATTGATTCCAATTTTTGGGGTGATTTTATCAAACTTCTTCTCATCGGAGAAGGCGAAAGTCAAAAAGTCTTGTGAATTATACGTAACATTATCGTACCTTAAGCCCAGGATTACGCTTAAATTTTGCCAAAGAATCTCATTTTGCAAGAAGATCCCGTAGGTAAACGCACCCTCTTTCTTATTTGTTCGCAATTTGGTTGAACGATTTGCGTTCGAATCCAAATCATAAAACAATATTGCTCCATCTTGGTAGGAGTCGTCGATACCAAACAACAAAATATTGTCTAAATTTTGAAAATTGAACTGGTGTTTAAAATTAATTGTTGAACCCACGAAGTAGCGGGTAAAGTCCCGAAAAGTTCCTCTCTCGGAACGTTGCAAGTATTTTGATGTTAGAAAGCCTTGAAGATAAAGCGAAGTGGTTTTATCAAAATTATTTGTGAGTGAAAACCCAATTTGAGCAAGTCGGTTGTTTCTTTTCTCTTTGTTTTGAAGATATATTGGGTTTGCTGAGTGCGGCATAGTATCGAAAATTTGCTGAGTTATAGCCCCGGGAATATGGAATAGATTTTTGGCTAAATTTCCATTCACCTGGATTATCGTTGAATATGTTTCTTCGTTCGATTTGGATTTGACAAACGCAAGTGGAACTTTAATTCCAAAATTTATCAAGAATTTCTCGGAATTAGAATTTTCACGCCAGCCAGCAAACTTGGAGTAGAGGGAGTTTAAATAGGCAACGCTATTCGGACCTAAACTTGTCTTGAACTTCAAAACATTTTTGTCCAATCCCCAACTTCCAATTGATTTGGAGAAGCTTAAAGAAGGTGTATTGTCCGTTGGAACAGTTGTGAATGAGAAGATTGCTCCGGAGGCATTACCCCACAAAGCCGAGGCATTAGAACGAATAATTTCGATATTTTCGACAAAGGAAATATCCAAAAGGTCCAACGATGTTCTTCCATCTGGTTCAGTTTGCGGTATTCCATCTAAAAGAAATTTTAACCCACGTACGGTTCCACTATTTGAACGGTCCCCAGCACCACGCGAACCAAATCCCCGCACTGTAATCTTAATGTCTTGGGAACCGCTTCTTTGCTGAACCAAGACACCAGGAACAGAAATCAAAGGCTCATCTATCGATAGTCCCCGATATGCGATAAAATTTTTCCCAGAGACATAGGAAATAGAAAGAGGAACTTCAAAAATTCTCTCGGGATATCTAAGAGCCGAGATGACAAGTTCCTTATAAGAAAAGTCTACGGTGTCCTTTGTATTTGAAAATGCAATTAAAAATGAGAATTGGAAAATATAAAAGAAGGTATAAATTTTTACATACTTCACCATAGAAGAATTCCGAGTGATGGACTTATTTTTTGGGAACTTCAACAGGAGGTGTTGTTGGTACTGTTTTAGGAATTTGTGCACCTTGAGTAACTGGCTTAATTTCCTGTGTTCCGCCAGATTTTAGCAAAAATTTATTTGCAAATAACGAAAGAAGTAGTATAATGATAATTAAGACTCGTGTCGTCTTTTGGAGAAAATCCATAGTTCTTTGAGCACCAAACATGGTCCCGAATTGGGTTGTAAGACCACCAAAAGTTGGGGATAAATCACCTTTGCCTGGTTGCAGCAAGATAACACCAATCAAAAGTATTGAAGCAAGCAGTAACAATATAACTACTATAGTGAACATAATTCAACACCCAAAAAAGCAAAATTAATAAAAAATTTTGTTTTAATGCTTAATTTACGTTAGCTAAGAGAAATTCAAAGCATCACAAACAAATAAACTCACATAAGTAATCATCACTAAAAATTCAGTTGTTAGAAATTTTACTCTAATTTTTAATTTTGTATTACTTAACTAATTGAATTAAGGAGTGAATATGAAGATACTTGTTGGAATTTCAAGAGTTCCAGACACAGCAACGAAAATATTCATCGGTGCCGATGGCAGGTCCATTGATGAAAAAGGCGTAAAGTTCATTATCAACCCGTATGATGAATTTGCATTAGAGGAGGGCTTGCGCCTAAGGGAAAAATTTGGAGGAACTGTTGTAACAATTACCGTAGGTCCGGAGGCCTCCAAAGAGGTTATTCGTTCTGGATTGGCAATGGGTGCCGACCGTGCAGTATTAATCAAGCGTGACATGCCTTTTGATTCATATTTCGTTGCAAAAAATATTGTAAACTATGCACAGCAGTATCAACCGGACATCATTTTGTTTGGTAGGCAAAGTGTAGATTACGACTCATTATCTGTGCCAGCAATGGTTTCCGAACTGCTCAGTATGCCACTTGTTACAATTGTTTCAAAACTGAATATTGATGGGAACCAGGTAATAGCGGAACGAGATGTTGTTGGGGGAAAAGAAGTGGTAGAGACGACCTTGCCTTGTGTTATCTCTGCCCAGAAAGGTTTAAACGAACCTCGCTATCCAAAGCTTCCCGATATATTAAAAGCCAAGAATAAACCAATCGAAGAAATTGAACCATTAGAAACTATCCCAACTACAGAAGTTTTAAGTATGGAAATTCCCTTAAGGTCCAGAAAAAACAGAATCGTCGGCGACAGCGAAACAGAGATAGCTGAAATTGTTAAATTACTTCACGAAGAAGCAAAGATTATATAACAAATTAAGGAGTCTAAAAATGGAAAAAATTTTAGTATACATTGAATCTATTGACAACAAACTTAAAAGAGTATCATATGAATTAATCACAGCTGGGAAGAAGCTTGCAGACCAGACTGGTGCTGAACTCTGGGGTGTGGCTTTCAACGCAAATGAGATTTCTTTGCAAACAGCCAAGGAATTTGGTTTGTCGAAAGTTTTCAATATTGAATCATCGCTTTTCAACAATTATTCCATCTCTATTTATTCCAAAGCATTGTCTTTATTAATCAAAGACAAAAAGTTCGATCTAATAATATTCCCAGCACACACCTATGGCTTTGAACTGGCTGGTAGAATTTCTGCCAACCTGGGATGCGCATATGTTTCCGATTGTATTGCTTTAGAAATAAATGAATCGAACCTAATTGCCAAGAAGCCTGTCTACGCCGGCAAGGCACAGATTACAGTAAAACTCAATACCGACGTTAAAATTTGCTCCCTACGACCAAATGTTTTCACTGCCCAACCAGCTCCAGTTTCCGATTTATTAATTGAAAAATTTTCACCAAACCTAAATGAAGACGACAGAAAAGAAAAAGTTGTAAATGTCATAAAAAATGAAGGTAAATTAGATGTACTCGAGGCCGACATTATAGTTTCCGGCGGGCGTGGTGTAAAAGGACCCGAGAATTATTATTTAATAGAGAACCTTGCTAATACGCTGGGAGCAGCAGTAGGCGCATCTCGTGCCGTTGTTGATGCAGGCTGGCGCCCACATAGTGAACAGGTCGGCCAGACTGGTAAAACTGTATCGCCAACTTTATACGTTGCCGTTGGAATTAGTGGTGCTATTCAGCACTTAGCTGGAATGTCTAGCTCGAAATATATTCTTGCTATAAATAAAGACAAAGATGCACCAATCTTCAAAGTAGCTGATTACGGGATTGTCGGGGATTTGTTTAATGTAGTACCCAAACTTATCGAGGAAATTAAAAAGTATAGAGATTAAAGTAAAATAAAAAAGTAGACTTATAGTCTTAAATATCGAATAATTAAAGAAAGCTTATGAGTAATAAAATTGAAGTAAAAGCAATTGGAATAACCCAAAGCCCCGATAGTCCAAATGCTTATGCGCTGATATTAAAGGAGAAAGAGGGACAACGAAGTCTTCCTATTATCATTGGTCCTTTCGAGGCTCAAGCAATTGCCCTTGTGCTGGAAGGATTATCAACACCAAGACCACTAACCCACGACCTAATTAAAAATATCCTGGAAAAGATGGACGCAAGAATAGAAGAAGTATTCATAAATGACCTACGCGAAGGCACTTTCTATGCGAGGATAATTTTCGAGGATCCACCATTGGACATAGATGCTCGACCAAGCGATGCCGTTGCACTCGCCCTTCGCTGTCAAGCTCCAATTTATGTAAATAGTGAAATACTTGATCAAGCGGGTATTACATTTAGTGTGAAGCCGCCGGAAGCGGAGGAACGCTCCGAGGCAGATATTTTCGGTACATCCGAGGACGAAGAAGAGGAATTTGACTTTACTCGTAGAATCGAAAGGGAACGTCCAAAGACAAAAGTCGAAAGATTGCAAGAAGAATTAGACAAAGCTATAAAGGAAGAAAACTACGAGTTAGCTGCGAAAATTCGTGATGAGTTGAAAAAGATTTTAAAAAGTTGAAAAAAACACTTAACTTTGTTTTTTGCCGGAGTAGCTCAGCTGGTTAGAGCAGCGGAATCATAATCCGCGTGTCGGGGGTTCAAATCCCTCCTCCGGTACTTATGGGAGTGGAAACTCCTTTTTTAATTTTAACAAATGAGATGTGAAAAAATGGAGAATACTTTCAAATTATCAGCATTTATTATGCTTATGATTCTGATTGGATGCCAGCAAATAAAAAATATCACCCATTCATTGAGTTCCTTTTCATCTCTTCGTTTTAAAATCGAAAACGTATCAGATTTTATGCTCTCGGGTGTACCAATTGCAACAAAATCCTCTATAAATGATTTCTCGCCAGTGGATGCACTTAAGATTGGTAATGAAATAGCTAGAAATAAGCTGCCAGTTTCTTTTGTAATTAACATTGCGGTAAAAAACCCAAACACTGGCTTTGGTGGTACAAAACCCATACCAGTTACAATTAAGCGAATGGATTGGGTGCTATTCATCGATGGTATTCAAACAATTACTAGTAGAATAAATCGAGAGTTTCAGTTTCCTGCAACTAACGAAATTGGGCATTTACCGTTGGAAGTTAGTATGGATTTGTTTGATTTTTTTGGTAATCGTGGCTACGAGGGTCTAATTAATCTCGCACTTTATCTTGGTGGACTGAAGTCCGACCCCTCAAAGATTACTATCGAAGCAACTCCTGTGTTCTCCACACCTTTTGGGGATTTTCAATCTCCCAAAATTCGAATTACAAGTGAAAGCTTTAACTGATAAAAATTATGGAATTGCCGCTGTTTACATTGTTTTTGATTTTACTCGGATTAATTCTTTCTTTGTTAAATGGAATTGTAGCAGAAGTCCAGGAAGAAGAGGTAGAAAAAGTACACCAAAAGTACTATAGATTTTACGAAGAAAAAAGTATTGTCATTGCCTCTTTTCTATTCTTTGAACTTTTATTTTATTTCATTGCAATTCAATTAGTAGCAATATATACAATATTCCTCACGATATTTTTTGGTGATTTGCCAAAAGTTATACCCTTTGTCTTGATGCTTGCAGTGTTTATTCTTCGAGTCACTCTTCATAGTTTTGGTGTAAAATTTGCTAATAAGCTTTTCATGTCTTTTTACAAGTTAATTGT
>JBKBVP010000099.1:0-5823 GCA_046289495.1 Candidatus Kapaibacteriota bacterium
CAATTTGGGCTTTGTCGAACCCAATAATTGGTTTATTGTTAATCAAAATCACTGGAACACCAGTATTTCCACCGGTTCTCCTTTGCATGTCATGAAAAGCAACCATGTCCTTGGATACATCAACTTCTTTGTACTGTATCTTCTTTTCGCGAAGATAACGTTTTGCAGCATTGCAGAAAGAACAACTAGGAGTAGTAAAAATAATTACTTTCGGTGTACTTACCATCTCCTCCTCCAATTTCTGAATATATGAACAACGAGCAATATAAATTATTATTTTATTTATAAATCAAGATCGGAGATAGCCATTTTTCGATTTCCTCTAAATTCATTCCTTTCCTTTGCTTGTAGTCGAGCACTTGGTCTTTGTCGATTTTACCGACGGGGAAATATCGGGCTTCGGGATGAGCAAAGTACAAGCCACAGACAGAAGCAGCAGGTACCATAAGAAATGTCTCGGTAAGTGTAACACCAATGCTATTGCCATCGAGGAGCAAGTCGAAAATTATTTGCTTTTCTGTGTGGTCGGGTAATGCAGGATAGCCTGGTGCGGGACGTATTCCCCGATATTTTTCTTTCAACAAATCTTCTGTAGTGAAGTTCTCGCAAGAGTAACCCCAATATTCAGTTCTAACTTTCTTGTGCAATAGCTCTGCAAAAGCTTCGGCAAGCCTATCGGCAAGTATTTTGGTTGTAATAGCGCGGAAGTCGTCACCCTCTTTCTTGAAATTCTCTGCAAGTTCATCGACACCAATTCCAGCAGTAACGATAAATGCACCAATAAAATCTGTATTACCAAGACCTTTTGGAGCAATGAAATCGGCAAGAGAGTAATTTGGCTTGGAACCGTCTTTCCTCGTTTGTTGACGAAGGAAATGTAGAACTGTTTGAACACTGCGCAAGTTGTCTGGTGAATAAACTTCTACATCCTCGCCGATGGAGTTTGCTGGAAATATTCCCAAAACACCCGAAGCTTGTATCAAGTCCTCCTTTATTATTAAATCGAGAAGTTCATTAGCGTCTTTGAACAGCTTTTTAGCTTCCTCGCCATACTTTGGATGCTCGAAAATTGCTGGATAGCGAGCTTTCATCTCCCAAGCAAGAAAGAATTCAGTCCAGTTAATGTAGTGTCGAATCTCATTTAAGTCGTAATTTTCAAGATATTTTATCCCCAAAAATTTTGGCTCCACAATCGCTGCAGTCTTTTCATCAAAAACAAACTTATTGGCTTTGGCACTTTCGTAGGATATAATATTGTGTTCCCTTTTTTTCAAAAAGTTTTCCCTTATTTCTGAATATTCCGCTTTGATGCTTTCGATAAAGCTTTGTCGTTGAACCTGGTTGACGAGGCTGGAGGCAACCGGAACACTTCTTGATGCATCGGGAACATAAATTACTGGCTGAGAGTAGCAAGGAGCAATCTTTACAGCAGTGTGTACACGTGAAGTCGTTGCCCCACCAATCAAAAGTGGTACCTTCATTTTTTCCTTTTCAAATTCCTTGGCGACATTTACCATTTCGTCGAGAGAGGGGGTAATTAAGCCACTCAAACCCACAATGTCGGCATTGTTTTTCTTCGATTCTTCGATTATTTTCTCCGCTGGAACCATTACTCCCAAGTCGATGACTTCAAAATTGTTGCAAGACAGTACAACACCAACGATATTCTTCCCGATGTCGTGAACATCCCCCTTGACTGTCGCAAGGACAATCGTTCCGAGTTTCTTTTGCGTAGGAGAATCTTTGGCAAGCGATTGTTTAATGTAGGGCTCCAGAAATGCAACAGACTGCTTCATAACACGAGCGGACTTGATAACTTGCGGGAGAAACATCTTACCCGAGCCAAAGAGTGAACCAACCTCGTCCATTCCCTCCATCAAAGGTCCTTCTATTATCTCTAACGGATTGCTGTAAAGTTTGAGTGCTTCTTTTAAATCTTCGATAATGTATTTATCTATTCCTTTGATCAGAGCGTATTTTAGCCTTTGTTGAACATCAAGCCGGCGCCATTCCTCTGTTTCTTCGGTAGTGATTTTTCCCTTGTTTTTATTTTGATTGGCGTATTCAATCAGGCGTTCGGTTGCGTCCGGTCGACGATTAAAAATCAAATCTTCGACTAAATTTCTAAGCTTAGGCTCGATTTCATCATAAACATCCAATTGACCGGGATTTACAATCCCCATATCCATTCCAGCTTGAATAGAATGGTACAGGAATACAGAATGCATAGCACGGCGAACCACCTCATTACCACGAAATGCAAATGATAGATTGCTTACACCACCACTCACCTTAGCATAGGGCAGATTTGCCTTGATCCACCTTGCTGCTTCTATGTATTCAACGGCATAATTATTATGCTCATCCATTCCGGTCCCGATTGTCAAAATATTCGGGTCGAAGATTATGTCTTGAGGAGGAAATCCTACTTTCTGAGTCAAAATATCGTATGCTCTTTTGCAGATCCTTATTTTGTGTTCAAAGGTTACAGCCTGGCCACTTTCGTCGAAAGCCATAACAATAACAGCAGCACCGTAGCGAAGAATTTTCTGTGCTCGGCGTAAAAATTCATCCTCTCCATCCTTCAAAGATATAGAATTGACTATACCTTTGCCTTGCAGGCATTTTAAACCTGTTTCGATTACACTCCACTTAGAAGAGTCTATCATAAAAGGCACTTTTGCAATTTCGGGTTCCGCAGCGAGGTAGTTCAAGAATGTGCGCATTGCATTTTCGCTGTCTATCAAACCTTCGTCCAGATTGATATCGATGACCTGCGCTCCATTTTGCACTTGCTCTTTTGCAATTTCAACAGCACTTTGATAATCACCATTTAAAATGCATCGGGCAAATTTCTTTGAACCAGAAATGTTTGTCCTTTCGCCAATATTCAAAAAATTGGTCTCTGGAGTGTATATTAAAGGCTCCAATCCGGAGAGCCTAAGGTAAAAACTTTTGGGAGGCAACATCCGAGGTTTGTACTTGGAGACGACTTTTGCAAAGGTTTCAATATGACTTGGCGTTGTACCACAGCACCCACCAACTATGTTCACAAGGCCCTCTCTGGCAAACTCTTCGATGTAGTATGCCATAGATTCTGGGGAATCATCATATTCACCGAACTCATTAGGTAGACCGGCATTGGGATAAACGCAAGTGTATACCTCGGCTATGTTCGACAAGCTTTTCAAAAAATGATAGATTTGCCTCGCACCGAGCGCGCAATTTAGACCAACAGCCAGTAAGTTCTTGCAATGGGAAATTGAAATGTAGAAAGCTTCGACAGTTTGACCAGAGAGTGTCCTGCCGCTTTGGTCGACAATCGTTCCGGAGATTATGACTGGCAGGTGCTCAATTTTAGAATTTGAGAAATATTCATCAATGGCATAAATGGCAGCTTTTGCATTTAAAGTGTCGAAGACAGTCTCGATAAGCAATAAATCCACACCACCATCGACCCCACCGCGCACCTGCTCATGATAAGCCTCGACAAGTTCATCAAATGAAATTGCTCTGTATGCCGGGTTGTTTACATCTGGCGAGAGCGACAGAGTTTTATTTGTAGGACCTATGGACAAAGCCACAAACCGAGGTTTCTCGGGGGTCTCTTCCGTTTTTTCTTGCGCAAGTTTTTTGGCAATTGAAGCTGCTTGGAAATTTATTTCGTAAACAAAATTTTCCGTTCCATAGTCACTTTGGGATATTCTATTTGCATTGAATGTGCAAGTTTCGATGATATCTGCACCAGCATCAAGATAGTACTGATGAATGCTTGCGATAATCTCTGGTTTCGTAAGGAATAAGATGTCGTTGTTACCTTTAAGGTCTTTTGGATGATTACAGAAGCGCTCGCCGCGGAAATCAGCTTCGTCGAGACGGTGCTTTTGAATCATAGTCCCCATAGCACCGTCAAGAACTAATATTCTTTCTGAGAGAATTTGCTTAAGTTGTTCTACTTTATTCATAATTACCTGAAGAACTCAAGGTGCATTTTTATAGCATTAGAGCTATGCGTTAGAGCACCAATCGAGATGGCATCTACTCCGGTCTTTGCATAATCCTCCAAAGTCTCGAGAGTAATCCCCCCAGAGGCTTCAATAAATATATCTGGCTTTTTAGAGCGAGCGTAGACAACAGCCTCGCGTGCATCAGATGGAAGGAAATTATCCAATAGTATTCCGTCAACATTCAAAAGGATTGCTTCGAGTAACTGACTAAAATTGGCTACCTCTATCTCAACAAAATCCAGTGGGTAATTCATTCGAATCAATTCAATAGCTTTTGGAATGGACCCAGCAGCGATGATATGATTATCCTTAATCAAAATCCCTCCTGAAAGATTAAGTCTATGATTCCAACCGCCGCCACAGCGAACAGCATATTTTTCGAATAATCGCAAGCCAGGAGTGGTCTTTCTTGTGTCTAATACTCTCACATTGTATTTCTCAGCAATTTCAACATATTTCCTTGTATTTGTTGCTATACCGCATAACCTTTGCAAAAGATTAAGTAGGGTTCTTTCGATTTTCAATAGAAATTTTGTCGGAGCAGAAATTTCCATAATTTTTGAGTACGAAGGAACATAATCGCCATCGTTGAAATGAATGTGCAATTCAATATGTTGTTGAGAAATATTAGGAAGCTGCTCAATTATTTGTCGACCAGCCAAAACCATATCTTCTTCGTTTTCGAGGTATGCTTTGGAATAGGAATCCTTGGCAAAGAAAATGTCGGATGTAATATCTTTGTCGGGTATGTCTTCGGATAAAAAGTACGCCAATTTTTCGATAATAAAATCGGGGTCCAACTTTTCAATCTGTCTAAATGGTAGGAATGGCATCGTTCACCAAAGTTTGTTAACTTAATTCTAACATTCTCTCCAATGGCTTTAGAGCTTGGAGCCGAAGTTCTTCATCAATTTCTATTTTTGGTTCAAGATTCTCAAGAGCAAGCAATACCTTTTCAATTGTGTGAACACGCATATGAGGGCATTGATTACAAGCACATCCATTCAAACTTGGTAATGGATAGAAAATTTTCTGAGGATTTTTCTTTTTCAACTGGTGGATTATTCCTTCCTCTGTGGCAATGATAAATTCATTTGCTGGACTTTCGGTGGCATATTTTATTATGCCACTGGTGGAGCCAACAAAATCAGCATAGTGCAAAATGTTTTCGGGGCATTCTGGATGAGCAAGTACCAAAGCATTTGGATGTTTTCTTTGCATTGATATAAGTTCCCTTTCAGAAAATGTCTCGTGCACCTGACAAGTACCATTCCACAGAACCATCTCTCGCCCCGTCTTTTTAATTAGGTAAGAGCCCAAGTATTTATCTGGGGCAAAGCATATCGGTTTATCTTCTGGTATCGAACGGATAATTTTTTCAGCATTACTGGAGGTGCATATAATATCGGAGAGTGCCTTGACTTCGGCAGAGCAATTTATATAAGAGATAACTACATGACCAGGATTCTCTTCGACCCATTTTTTAAACTTCTCTGCTGGTGCACTATCAGCAAGAGAGCAACCAGCATTTAAGTCTGGCATCAGTACAATTTTATCGGGATTTAAAATTTTGGCTGTTTCTGCCATGAAATGAACTCCACAGAAAAGAATAACCTCGGCGTTTGTTTTCTGAGCTGCCTGAGCAAGCGCTAATGAATCTCCAAGAAAGTCTGCAATGTCTTGAATTATTGGCTCTTGGTAATAATGAGCCAAGATTATTGCATTCCTCTCTTTTTTTAATTTATTGATTTTATCTATGATGTTGCTCATTTTAACACTCTATAATGAACATAGATAAAAACGAAATTTTAGTCTC
>JBKBVP010000100.1:0-5803 GCA_046289495.1 Candidatus Kapaibacteriota bacterium
GCCAATCCAAAAATTCATCCATATTATTTACAAAATATTTCGAACAGTAAACGAAAATTTTTCAAGGCTATCAACCAAGAGTTTCATATTTCTTAGATAACTCCCGATAAACATAAGCTTGAGCACCATAAACAACACAAGCCAAAATGAGGTAAATGACTAAAATCAGCAAAATACCTATGATATTTGGTGAACCCAAGCCAAAAAGTGAATTACCTCCGCCGTAATCAAAAACATCGTCTGGTTTTGTCTGGAAAATCAACCAAACTATTAAGACAAAAATCAGAAAAATCAAATAGATAATAAACATACCTCCAAAGATTTCCCACTTGCTACCATATGTTGTTCTATTCGAAGCAGAAAGCGATTCCATCACCCCTAATTTTTTGTCAATTAGAAAGTAAAAAGAATATCCCCAGGCAATAGATAGGATGATACCAGGAATAATAAGAAAGAAGTACGCAAGAGCAAGAGCCGAGCCAAAGAGAGCAAATAGAAGTAAAAATTCCGGCATAATCGCTCGATATTTCTTTTTAAAAATTTCTCCTGGACCGAAACTCTCGCCTTTTGCCATCTTAATAACAAGACCATATAAGCCTATTGAAGTCCCTACATTGACATAGGGTATCCAAAATGTGATTGCCCAGAAAATAAAGCTTAGAATTATCGCAAATAGATGCTTAAACCCAAGCGAGAATCCATTTGCAATAATAGAGCCTACGCTTAGATCATAAGAAGGAGTTGAAAAGCTCTGGCTTTCGCCAGTCTGTTGGATTTGTTCATCCATTTGAACCTCCAAATGTTAAACATATTAAAAGGGGGAAACCCCAATTTGAATTCTAAATCATCTTTCGGAGTAAGGATGAACTTTTACATCAGCCAAAAAATTCGTAGCAGTAACAACAATGAGGTACAATCGATAAGTGCGGAAGGCGGGACTTGAACCCGCACGCCCTACCGGGCGCCACCCCCTCAAGATGGTGCGTCTGCCAATTCCGCCACTTCCGCTCTTATTTCTTTCGATTCACTAAATTAATAAAAAAATGTTAATATTTTACATATTTAAAATTTTATTTGCTTAGAATTTTTATTAATTTACTGGAGTAATCTTGGAGGATTTTAAAAATGCATAGGTTATTTATCATTTCAATATTAGAAATTCTTCTTTTCACAAATTTTTTAGTACTTTCCCAGACCAACTTAAACAATTGGGCTAAATTGTATGAAGAACCTCGAAGCGACGTACTCCACTGCTTGCTACCTTTACCAAACGGCGATATGATTCTCGGGGGTTGGACTAATGCTGACGTAGCCTCTGGCGAAAACATCTTGCTTATTAGAATAAACCAAGATGGCAACATTCTTTGGCAGTATTCCTACGGTGGCTCTGAACTCGACTATGCACAAGTACTTGCTCATTGTATTGACAACAATATTATTGTTGGTGGGCACACCCGCTCTTTCGGCGCCGGTAGTACAGATATCTTTCTTTTAAAAGTCGACCAAAATGGTAATATCCTGTGGCAAAAAGCCTATGGCACCTACGACGACAATGCAATCGCTTCTTTAATCCCCACAGACGATGGTGGCTTCATTGTCGGCGGCTGGTCCTATTTGGGAGCGGGGAGAAGCCACGACGCTGTTATTTTCAAAACAGATTCCGACGGCAACATCATCTGGCAAAAACATTATGGAACCGAAAACTACGAGGGTATTAAAGACATTATCAAATCTAATGACGGAAATTACATTTTTCTTGGTTTAACTTCTTCAGAGCAAACCCAATTCGACATTTTAATTGCTAAAATCGACTCGAACGGAAACATTATCTGGAAAAAATCTATTGCAGGACCTCGTTATGAAAACCCAATTAGCATTGTTAACAACAACGGTTCTTATTATATTGTAGGGTCTTCAGATTCTTTTTCATCAGATAGTAGCAAAGATATTTTCTTAATTGCACTGGATAACGACGGGAATTTCCTATGGGGACTAAACTATCCAGATGATTTCGAAACTTATCTTGTCAGCTCGTGCAAACTCGAACCAAACAAAATTGTAACAATTGGTAGTGCCCTACCAAAAAATTCACAGATTAATGATATGTTGGTCGCTATTTTCGATTTCGAAGGAGAATTCATTATTGGAAAACTATTTAGTGGTTTGGATAACGAACTTGGCTATGCTTTAACTTCATCCCCTACAAACTATATACTTGCAGGCGGTTATTCTTATTCATTCACTAATGGCAACTCTGATATCTTGTTGATTTCTACCGATGAATCTCTTTACATTCCACCAGGAGAAGTCCAATCGAGCGATTTCATCCTAACCAGCAAACCCTTCAAAATCTACCCAAGTATTCAAAATCCAGACATCATCGTCGACACAAACAATGTTTTAACAGTTTCAGAAGTAGAATCTACAACCTCGAACCCAAATTTAACCTGTCGAAACTTAAATTTCGCAAGCACTGTGAAAAAATGGGGAGAGAGTTGTAAAGTCGCTGTAAGAGCAACACCGAATGGTATTGAAATTACACTGTCGTCGGAATTGCCAAGAAGTGCCACGATTAGAATTTCAAATTTGCTCGGACAAGAGGTTTCAAACATACTTTTAACTAATCACCAGTATAAATATGTACCTACCAGAAATTTTAAACCCGGAGTTTACTTCATTATTATTGAGGAGTATAATCTTCGAATACCTTTTTTGGTTTACTAATCTAAATTATTTATAACACAAGTGTCCGAAATATTTAAATAATCTTGAACTACAGCAGTAGAAATAGATTTTTCTTCATTGCTTACTTTTCTTGTCAAACTTAGTTGTTGGAAAGATACAATAACATCTGTGTCTACAGCAATTGTGGAATTGATTAACTTGACTTTAGGGGCAAGAAAAACTTTTCCAAGATTTTTTCGATAGTGTTCGCCATTGAGCAAATTGCTCAACCTCTGCTCCAAAAGAGAATAATAAAACTTATTACCATTTTGGAGGAGGATGTCTACATTTGGATTGAAATTTGACAGGTGGTCGAACTTGATTGTACGCAATGGGATTGATTTATAAACCAAAACTGGAGTGCCAATTCGAATTTTTTTAAACCAGCGTGCACCATCCTCGTTCGACATACGGACACACCCGTGCGAAGTCGGTCGGCGACCCAAACTACTATAATACCCAGTTTTTTTTAAACCGTGAAATCCTATATTTCCATTAAACCCAATCCAATTAAACATTTCCGTATTTTCAAATTGACGTGAGATTTGTATTGGTGCTTTATTCTGAACAGCAAACAATCCACGAGGTGTTTCTATTGCTTTACTCAAATACTTGTTTCCCGAGGAGATTTTAATTGTATCCACAAGCCCACTTCGAGAGATATGAAAGGCAAGTTGATTTTTCAAGTCAATCTCGATAAAATCATCACCAGTGTAGTAAAGCGTATCTTTTATCGGAATAAAATAAAATTTAATCTCACCATCGTTGTTTGAATAAAATCTATGGGAATAAGCACGAAAGATTTGGCTATGCTGGTCGGGAAAAATTCTACTTGCAAAAAAAAGACAGACCAATGCTGGAAAGAGCAACCAAAATTTATTATTTTTATATCCCTGCTCAAACACTTAATTTGCAAATTCTTACTCTTTGAAAGCGCAAATTATGAAAAATATGGCTGATTATAAGGGAATCCACTCAGTTACGGTTATTAGAACTGATAGACTTGGGGATATGATACTAACTCTTCCAATGTGTAGGGGAATAAAGGAAGTTTTATCCAGATGCAAGCTAACTTTGATTGCAAGGAGATATGTCGAACCACTCTTGTACAAATGCGAATATATCGACGAAGTAATTTACACAGATGATTACAACAAGGATTTAAAAAAAATCTACAGAATTTGCCAACCACAGGTTGTTTTTTTTCCAAGACCAAAATTCGAAGAAGCTTACTTTGCATACAAAACCAACGTACCGATTCGCATTGGGTCTGCCTATCGTTGGTATTCGTTTTTATTCACACACAAGATAAAAGACCACAGAAAGGTCTCGTTGTACAACGAAGCTAAATACAATCTCCGAATGGTTGAAATCTTTTTTCAAAAGCCTTTAGAATTGAAATATGTGAAAATTAATGTCGAGCCCGGAGCATTGATGAAGGTAGAAAGTCTTTTAGAAACATTAAATATCCGAAGGAAAGAATTTATCATACTACATCCCGGAAGTCGAGGCTCGAGCATAACTTGGCAACCATATAAATTTGGTGAACTTGCAGAAATATTACTCCGTGCTGGCTACGATGTAGTATTAACAGGAATTTCCCAAGAAGCCAACTTAAATCAAATAATACAGAATTATTCTTCTCGTATTAAAAATTTAACTGGAAGGCTAAACCTATACGAAATAATTGCACTAATATCTTTGTCAAAAGGGCTGGTAGCAAATTCAACGGGAATACTGCATATTGGCTCGGTCCTCGAGATACCTGCAGTCGGGCTTTTCCCTAATACTCCACATTTATCTGCAAAACGTTGGGGGCCCATTGGTCCTTATTCAACCACAATCTCCCCAAAGAGTATCCAACCAGATGAAATGGACAATATGGAACTCATCCAGCCCAATGAGGTCTTTACGGAACTTTTGGGTGTTATCTCGATGAAAGAGAACGCATAACTTCTCTTGCCTTTTCCATATCATCGGAGGTATCAATACTCAGTAGGGTTTCGCTTGTTTCAACACAAAGAATAGGGAAAGCGTTTTCTAACCAGCGAAGTTGCTCTAATTTTTCCGAATGTTCCAATTTACCTGGGGGCATTTTTGTCAATTCCTGAACAATATCTTTGGCAAAACAATAAATTCCTACGTGCTTATAGAAAGTTACAATCTCGTGCCAAGAGTTTTGAACATAATCGCGAACGAATGGTATTGGGGCTCGGCTGAAATACAAAGCAAATCCATGCAGATTTGTTACAACCTTTACAGTGGAAGGTTCAAATATTTCTCGATTATTTGTTATTTTAGACACAAGAGTAGAAATCAGGGCATTGCTTTGAAAAGTTTTGATTAGCAAATTGTCCACAATCTCGCCTTTGATGAATGGTTCGTCTCCTTGAATGTTAACAACATAATCAAAGCTATTTTCAAGAGTTTGATATGCCCAGAGTACTCTCTCGGTGCCAGAGGCAAAATCCTTTGGTGTAAGGATAAAATCGAAGCCTAATGAAATACAAAGATCGGCAATTTCATCCGAGTCTGTTGCAACAATTATCTCCCTCAAATATTTTGAAGTAGAGACGCCCTCGAGGGTCCATTGCAAAACGGGCTTACCTTCCAGATCGAGCAATAATTTCCTCGGCAGTCGAGTTGATTCCAATCTGGCTGGAATTATACCCACAGAGTTTCTCACGTCCTTTGCTAAAAGGGCATCCATTGAAAATTTACAATTGGTAAAACAAAAGGTTGGGTAAAAAAAGACAGCCCAAAATCTGTTATGAAATTAGTATTACAAAGTCGTATTCCCAAAAAGAAAGCAGAGTTCGTTGGTCGGCCAATATCTATGTTCCAAATTTCCCCGATTATGTGCACATCTTTGTATTGTGGCAGCCGAGAGTCCAGCCCAAATGACAATCCAAATGAACCATTTGGATAAGTGAAATCAATCGAATTGATTCCGTAGCGGAAAGTGTAGAAATCGATACTACCAAATTTGTATAAAAGCGCAAACGAAATAGTCGTTTTGTAGAATATAGATGTCCCGACACCATAAATGTGTATAAATCTATTGCTATTGTTGGCAAAA
>JBKBVP010000101.1:0-5751 GCA_046289495.1 Candidatus Kapaibacteriota bacterium
CCAAGAGAATATTCCCTCTCGTTATCCACGCTTGCCCTCAGATAATCATATGACGATTTCCTCACCCGCTGTTGGCGAGAAAATTATTAGTGTTGGGGCTTACGTATCTAAAAATAAATTCCTCAATATCCTCGGCGATTTAGAGGATTGGAGCATTGGATTCGATTTATACAAATTAGGCGAATTTAGTAGCCGAGGTCCATCCCGCGACGGCAGAATACTTCCAATTATTACTGCCCCTGGTGCCGTGGTGTTCTCTGCTTCTTCGAGCTCAATAAACCCTGATGAAGTCGACTCGACGTTGTTCGACCCATCGGGAAATTACATAGGAAGTGTTGGCACAAGTATGTCCGCTCCGTGTGTTACCGGAGCTGTAGCTTTGCTATTCGAGCAGAATCCAAATCTCTTCGTCGACGAAATTATAGAACTGCTCAAAATTTCTGCAAGAAGCGATGAACATACAGGCACTATTCCTAATAATAACTTCGGTTGGGGCAAGCTCGATGTCCTCCGAATGCTTCAATTGGTTACCGAGGTACGAGAGAAAAAAATTCATAACAAAGTGGCGGTGCTTCCAAATCCAGCTTCGGAACAAATCTTTGTCTCGTGCGACGAACCAATAGAATTAATAGAAATTTTCGACATTCTCGGAAATTTGGTTAAAACATCAACTACACAAGCAATTTTTGTCGATGAACTGAGCAGGGGTTTTTATGTGTTAAAGGTCCGAACAACAAAAGGAGTGTATCTTAATTCATTAGTTTTGAAATGAACCTCTTTCGGCTTTTACAAGTTTCAATGATTTGTAAACATTCTCTATACAAAGCCAACAGAGCGAAGGGGGCTATTCAGAGAATAACTTCGATAGAGTAGCACGATTTTGCTTTTTAAAAATAATTAGGTAATCGGGATAGAATACGAAGTAATTTTAGCAAATGGTTCAATTTTAGTTGAGCTTTGGCTTGAACTTCATAACATTTCTACTTTAACGATTAACGTGTTAGCTCTTTTTGTTCTTCTTGTATTCTTCAATAATTTCGTCTTGAACGTTTTTTGGGACAGAGGCATAGCGGAGAAATTCCAAAGTGAACTCGCCTTTGCCCTGTGTTGCTCCTCGAAGATTCGAGGAGTAGCCAAACATTTCTTTCAGTGGTACTTCAGCTTCGACGACCACAAAACCACTATCGATACTCGTGTTTAGAATTATTCCACGACGCTGATTAATTTGACCAATTATGACTCCTTGGAATTCCTCTGGTGCTGTAACCTCCAGCTTCATTATAGGTTCTAATATAATTGGATTTGCTTTAGGTAAAACTTCTTTCAATGCATATTTAGAAGCAAGTTTAAATGCCATTTCAGAGGAGTCCACTGGATGTGTTTGTCCATCATTTAGCACCACTCTAACATTCACCAATGGTTGTCCAATAAGTACTCCCTCTGCCAATTGTTCTTGGAAGCCTTTGTCGCAGGCAGGTATAAACTCTTTTGGAATTACTCCGCCCACAATTTTATTAACAAATTCATATTCTTTACCCAGATTTGCTTCTATTGGTTCTATATAACCAGCAACGCGAGCAAATTGCCCGGCACCACCAGTTTGTTTCTTATGGGTGTAATTGAACTCAACTGTTCGGGTTATAGTTTCTTTGTATGCTACTTTTGGCCTACCTACAATTACTTCACATTTGTACTCTCGTTTGATTCTTTCCAAATAAATTTCAAGATGCAATTCGCCCATACCTTTGATAACGGTTTCGCCGGTCTCCTCGTCGCGAATTACTTGAAATGTAGGGTCTTCCTTTTGAAATCTGTTCAATGCTTTGGAGAAGTTGTTTAACGAGGTTTTTTCTTTCGGTGCAACAGAAAGCTCGATGACCGGAGTTGGAACAAACATAGATTGGAGCGAGAAGTTAACAGTGCCGTCTGTAAATGTGTCGCCCGAATTTGCTTCTACCCCAAACATAGCAACAATATCACCAGCACTTGCTTCATCAATGTCCACCATCTCCTGAGCGTGCATTCGAATTATTCGAGGCACTTTAATTTTCTTTCTCGATTTTACATTATAAATTACATCGCCTTTGAGAACTTTCCCTTGATAAACTCTTACGTAAGTTAATTGCCCATACCTACCGTCTTCCAGTTTGAATGCCAGACCGACAAAAGGTCGCTCGGGATTGCACTCCAACTTAACTTTTGCCTCGTTTGCGTCTAAATCAAATGCCTCGTACTCCCGCTCCGATGGATTTGGCAGGAACATTCCGACCCCGTCGAGCAATGGTTGCACTCCAATATTTTTCTTTGCCGAACCAACATAGACAGGCGTGATTAAATGCGAGATAGTTGCCCTCCTTATTGTTGCAATGATTTTGTCCTCTGAAATAGGTTTGTCCGAGAGGTATAATTCGGCAATTTCATCGTCGAAATCTGCTATAGTCTCTATCATTTGTATACGGCGTAATTCTGCTTCTTCTTGCATATCTTCGGGGATACCTCTTTCGACAACTACTTCCCCATTTGCACCCTCGAAATATACCGCCTTCATCTTCAACAAATCGATTACCCCCGATAAACCATCCTCCAATTCAATAGGCATTGTAATTTGGACGGGACGGAGGTTCAACTTTTCTTTCATCTGTTGGAGAACTTTATCCGGGTTTGCACCCGAGCGGTCTAATTTATTAATAAATGCCAATCTTGCAACATTGTACCGTCGAATTTGTCTATCGACTGTGATTGTCTGGCTTTGTACTCCAGCAACGCCACAAAGAACTAAAATGGCTCCGTCGAGTACTCGCAGTGCTCTTTCGACTTCGACCGTGAAGTCGATATGTCCAGGTGTATCAATTAAATTCACGTGGTAGTCTTTCCAATTAAAATAGGTAGAAGCAGATTGAATTGTTATACCCTTTTCCCTCTCAAGTTCCATTGCATCCAATGTAGGGCCGGCTCCGCTTTTGTCCTTTACCTCGACAATTTGATGAATCTTGCCAGTGTAGTACAGGATTCTTTCGCTTAGTGTGGTCTTGCCAGAGTCTATATGTGCAGCAATTCCTATATTTCTAAGTTTTGAAATGTCCTTCATTGTTCTTGTAATATTTATTTAACAAAAAAATGCGAAAGCGGACGACCGCTTTCGCTGGTTTCATTTTAAATTAAAATTATTCTTTATACCCTTGAAACTGCTTTTCCTCAACCGGTGTGATTAGAGTTGGTCTTTGAGTTACAGTCGGTATAATACCAAGTTCCTCAACGAAGATATTACCAACCTCGCTCTTTACAATCAAATCTTGATAGTGTTTCAAGCCAGTGCCTGCTGGGATTAATTGCCCGAGGATTATGTTTTCTTTCAATCCGTAAAGCTCGTCAACTTTTGCTTGAACAGCTGCTTCGGAGAGTACCCGCGTAGTTTCTTGGAAGGATGCGGCGGAGAGCCAGCTCTCGGTTTCAAGCGAAGCTTGGGTAATTCCGAGTAATACCGGCTCGGCAATTGCTGGCTCGGCTGGTCGAGCCTGCGCTACTTTCTTTCCTTTCTTTCTTAAATCTTGGTTGACTTCGCGGAACTTGTCTTTCGTGATGATTTGACCAACCTTGAATTTGGAATCGCCTTTATCTGTGATGACTACTTGTTTCTTTAACTTTTCATTTTCTTCGAAAATTTTTATTCTGTCCACATAATCTCCTTCGATGAATTTTGAATCACCAGGGTCTACGATTCTATACTTTTGTAGCATTTGCCTTACAATAATCTCGATATGTTTGTCATTGATTTTAACACCTTGCATTCGATAAACTTCCTGGATTTCATTTACAAGGTATTCTTGGACAGCGTTGGGACCCTTTATCTTAAGAATGTCGTGTGGATTGATGTCTCCATCAGTCAGTCTGTCGCCAGCACGCACAAAGTCGCCATCTTGAACAAGAATATACTTTCCGAAGGGTATGTTGTATTCTATGCGTGTTTTGCCATCCAACGAAGTCACAATTAAAGTTCGTTGCCCTCGCTTTACCTTTTCGAATGTAACAATACCATCGATTTCGGAAACGTATGCAGGGTTCTGTGGCGAACGTGCTTCGAATAATTCTGTTACCCTCGGCAAACCACCAGTGATGTCCCGCATTCTACCTAAATCTCGTGGGATTTTGACCAGCGGAGTTCCAACGCCGACGATTTCATCCTCTTCGACACGCAATTGTGCTTTTACAGGAATTGAATATGCACGAAGCGTATTGCCATTTTCATCCAGAATTTCAATTGTGGGCTGTTTCGTTTTATCCCTCGATTCGATAACGACTTTGGTGATATGGCCAGTTTGCTCGTCATTGATTTCACGATATGTTACATTGTGAATCATGTCTTTGAAGCGAACACGGCCGCTTACTTCTGTGATTATTGTGGCGTTGTATGGGTCCCATTCGTAAAGCAGCTGGCCCTTTCGAACAGTTTCTCCATCGCGCACCTTGAGTATTGCTCCATACATTGCATCATATTTGGTAAGCACACGATTGCTGTCGGGTTCAATTATATTTATAACTCCACTTCGAGAAACAACAACTTGGACTTCTTCGTCATCCTCTTCGTAGCTAACCAAGCGAATATTTTCAAATTTCACAATTCCATCGAATTTTGCTGAAACTGATGATTGGCTGGTGATAAGTAGCGCAGTACCGCCGGTGTGGAATGTCCTCAATGTCAACTGTGTACCTGGCTCGCCAATCGATTGAGAAGCTATCGTGCCAACAGCTTCGCCAACATCGACCAACTTCCCAGTAGCCAGGTTGCGTCCATAACACTTTGCGCACACCCCGTGCTTGGATTCGCAGGTCAACACACTTCGTATAGTAACCTCCTCTACAGGCGATTCTTCTATTTTTTGAGCAATTTCTTCATCAATCATCTCTCCAGCTTTACAAAGTATTTCCCCAGTAATTGTATTGACAACATCCCAAAGTGCGACTCGACCGAGGATGCGCTCGTACAATGTTTCTTTTACCTCTTCGCCTTCTTTTAAGGCAGTCATTACAACGCCACGAATCGTTCCGCAGTCTTGCTCTGTAATTATGATGTCTTGCGCAACATCGTGCAATCTTCGGGTTAAGTATCCAGCGTCTGCGGTCTTCAGTGCTGTGTCTGCCAATCCTTTTCGTGCGCCGTGCGTCGAAATAAAATATTCGAGGATGGATAACCCTTCTTTGAAATTAGATAGAATTGGATTCTCTATTAATTCACCAGTTGAACCAGTAAGCGATTTTCTTGGTTTTGCCATCAAACCACGCATTCCCGCCAGCTGGCGAATTTGCTCCTTCGAGCCACGTGCTTGCGAATCGAGCATCATCCAAAATGTATTAAATCCTTGGTCGACTTTTGCGATTTCATTGTAAAGCTTATCTGCTACTCTATTAGTTGCTGTCGACCACGTATCTATGATTTTGTTGTAGCGTTCTCCAAAGCTAATCACGCCATTTTGATATGCATTTTCAATCTCTTCCACTCGTCTTGCAGCTTGCTCGATAATTTCGTATTTTTCCTTAGGTATCACAACGTCTGAAATACTTACCGATAATCCACCACGCGTTGCATATTCGAAACCTACCTGCTTCAAATTGTCGAGAAATTCAACAGTTGTAGCCAGTCCTGCAACTCTGAAGCAATAACCGATAATCTGACGCAGTCGTTTTTTGGTAAGCAACTCGTTAATAAATCCTAATTCTTTAGGTATTATTTGGTTTAGCAATACTCGTCCGGTC
>JBKBVP010000102.1:0-5722 GCA_046289495.1 Candidatus Kapaibacteriota bacterium
CAGGTTTTTTATTGTGATTTTAGGCACAATTTGGCTGTGCGACAGCTTTGCATATTTCTTGGGTATTGCTCTCGGTAGGCACAAGCTTGCACCTAGAACCAGCCCAAATAAAACCTGGGAGGGGGCTATTGCTGGTTATATCGGTGCTGTCTTGAGCTTCTCTATATTGAACTGGATTTTTCGATTAAATCTACCGTTTGCTTATCAGCTTCTGTTTGCCTCCATTGTCGGTGTCGTTGGTCAAATTGGGGATTTGGCAGAATCGAAAATCAAAAGAGAGTTCAATGTTAAGGACAGTTCGGCAATTTTGCCCGGTCACGGTGGTTTTCTCGACAGGCTGGACAGTATAATGTTTGTTTTCCCAGCTATTTTACTTGTGGTAATTTTGCTTTTGAAGTTTTAGCTTCTTGAACTTTTTCACTGTTTCAATAATCCTCGCCAATTTGATGTAGCGAACGTCGTTTATCCTCGATGACTTGTAATTTTGATTTGATTGCAGTGGCAATATCGATATTTCTGGCATTGACGTAGTTCATAAGAGCGATAAATACGTCTGCCGCCTCGTCTTCAAGCTTATCTTTTGGGACAGATTTGCCCTTCCAGATTTTCTTTTCGGCATTTGCCAATTCTCCAGCTTCGCCATTCAACTCGAGGCAGAAAAATTCAGCTCTACGTGGGGGGAAAAAATTATTCTGGTACTTGTTAAACAAATTCTGAATTTCTGGGAGATTGCTCTGAACCTTTTCCAGAAGCTCATTAAACACATTATTGTCGTTCATTCTCCGAGCTGTTTATTTCGACTTCTTTAATTCTATAGCCTACACCTCGTATACTTTGAATTAATTGTGGAGCGTTTGGGTCGAATTCGATTTTTTCCCTGAGCCTTTTTATATAGACATCGATAATGTTGGATTCCGGGTCGAAGGAATGTTTCCACACGTGTTGTAAGATACTACTTCTGCTGACAATTCTATTTTTGTTGCGCATAAGATACTCCAAAAGAGCATATTCCTTTGTAGTTAATTCAATTTCTTTGCCACCACGATAAGCAAAATGGGTTACAGTGTCGAGGATTAAATCTCCACATTGCAGTTTTGTTGATTTTTCTGGACTGGTCCTGCGAAGAATCGAGCGCAATCTTGCTGCGAGTTCTTCAAAGCTAAATGGCTTTGGCAAGTAATCGTCGGCGCCAAGATCCAAGCCCATCACTCGGTCTTCTGTTGCGCCGCGAGCAGTAAGCATCATTATTGGTACAGAGATTCCAGCGTTTCGCAACTCCCGAAGTATAGTAAAACCATCTTTACCGGGTAGCATAACATCGAGTAGTATGGCATCGTAATGATTGTTCATCGCTAATTCCAGCCCCTTATTGCCATCGTTTGCAACTTCGACTATGTATCTTTCTTCCTCGAGACCGTGCTTAATGAAATTCGCCAACTTTTTCTCGTCTTCGACAACAAGAATACGCATATCTCTGTATAGTTTGTTACTTACTTTACAAATATAGGAAAAATTTCTTGAATCCCGTCGGTCGTTTCAACAATTATGTAGTAAAGCCCAGGAGCTGCTATCTTGTTCTCTTCTGTCCTTCCGTCCCAATAGATGCAATAGTATGTATCCTTGCTGCGAGGACTTGATTCTAAAATTTTTTTTACTAATCTATTGGCTTGGTCGATTATTTTAATTGTTACTGTGGCATCTTTTTGAAGTATAAAACTAATTTCTGCTTGTTCCAAAATGGGATTGAAAGGGTTTGGTACAACAGTGTTTATGATGCTTGGCTTCCTCGTATAAAGAACAGTGTCTGAAATGAAGCACTCCTTATGGCAAGCAAAGCGAAAATAAATGAAATCTGGAAAGTTTCTTTGTGGTTCGAAAACATACTGCATATCCTTGGCTGGAACTTCTGCAATTTTAAGAAATGTTTCCCCACTGTCGAATGAAATTAAAACTAAAACAGTATCACAATCAATATTCCATCTAAAATACTTCGTACAACACATGGTTTGAGCAGAATCGACCACAAATGAAAATAACTCGGGTTTAACAGACTTGAAAAAAATTTCGGATTGATGTTGGTAATCCAATTTTGAGTAAACAGCACGGATCGGATAATCCCATTTCACAATTTTATCAAGATAATTCAAATTTTTAGGACAAGGAAATGCAATGGTACGGTTTTCTGTTGTCCGAGGATTAATTATTTGCAGAGCATCATTCCACTGGTTCGTTTCATCTAAGTACTGGAGTGTTATTGTATCGATGCAAGTGGAATAGAATTGGATGAATGCATTTTTATACGAGTCGATTTGCTTCAATGTCGTAGTATCGATGGAAAAAATTAGAGGGTTGAACTGGAAAACACCAGTGGAGTCGAAGACTTGTGTTGTATCGGCTGCGTTCTCTATGTAGAGTATACCCGATTTTCCCATTATCTCTCGAGTAACGGGAATTTTTAACAGAGAAATTTCTTTGTCCAGGCGCAGATTCCTTATTAAAGCAATCGAATTATTATAATCGTATGAACTGTCCTGGACTGGCAAAAATCTAATGTTGATCGCATACTCGTTTTTGGTTTTAGATTTTATGGTCACTTGCAGTGTATCGCCGTAGCAATATTCTTTAACGAGGCTTTCGTCGTAGATTGGGTCTAAAACTTCAATTAATTTGGGTAGAGGGTTTCCCAAGAGGTATGTAGCATTGTTTGTTAGGACGATAATGTCATTTTTGCCATCGCCTTCTAAATCCACGACAATAGCATCCATTATCGATTCGTTTGGAAATTCTTTCACCATCAAAGTGTCGAAAGGTCTACCAATTTTGAATTCAAAGGAATCATAATTTCGCATTTGCAACACAAGAAGTCGAGAGCCATCGACAAGAACAATTTCTTCCTTATTATCCGAGGCACCATCTAAATCGTTAACAGCAGATACCCAACCACTTATATTTGCAGTGCAAATTGTATCGAATGGATAAAGAAATGTATTTGGTGGATTCGGCTTCGAAACAGGGTTGCCCGAGTTATATCGGAGAACAAGTAATTTATTCCCCGCAACATTTCCATACTTTGAGCTAAATGTCGCAATAATTTCCTTTCCGGGATTATTTGGATAATACGGATTAAAAGAGTTTGTGGAAATTCCATCGAGGTTACCCACAGAGATAGACCAAATGTGATTTGCTTTACCATTAAAAGCAGGGTTATAAATATCGTTTGGCAAAGTTAATGCGTTTCCATCCCCATCGAACAAATGCAATCGAGACGCTCCGAGAGAAGAATCCGTACCAAAATACTCCTCTGCTACAATGATGTATAAAGAATCCCGTGTCGAGGAATTATTTAAAGTGACGAACAATGGTCGGATGCGTGGTCTTTTGCCTTTGTCGTCCAATATGGAATTTAGTTCCAATGGGTGAAACTTTTGACGTATTTGATTACTTGTAAAAGTATAAGCGAGGAGATACGATTTTTGTGGGTTTGTTTTTTCCAAAGAAATGATACAAGGAATATCGACATCGAGATTAGGCGATGATTGATTAGGTAGGAGTGCATAAAAATTGCTTCCCTCTTGAAATAAAGAGGGTTGTGAGGAGTAAATCTCTGGTCCCAAGGTCACACGAAAATAAAAATTATCGGTTATGTCTGGCATTGGGTAAGTGTACACGACATAATTGGATGGGAAAAGAGAGATACCACGATAGAAAGGCGGCTTAGTAGGATTGGTCTCGGAGATTTGAGGTTTGAAAATGTTTGTTGCAACATAAACGAGGAAATCATTGTCAAATCGTCGAGCGAAAAAGGGTTTCATCGCACCAAATACATTCGGTTTATAATCACGCATATCGAGTACTAATCTTTTTAGCAAAGAAACGGTGTCGGATTTTTTATCGTAACCAGCAATGTATGTGTAAATCAAGGAGTCTTTTGGGTTTTCGAATTCTATCGTTTCCAAGCCGACGACAACTGTTGATGTAGGGTTCGGATAAAAAGTTGTAGATAACGTGTCGAAGAGAAAAGAAACATTTTTTACATATTGTATACCATACGCATTGGTCTTATGCGTAAATCCTTTACCGTCGATAAAGACTAATTTCCCGCCGATTGCAGCAATAATTTCGTTCGGTGCGTAGGGAAAAGTTTCCTCGATTTTGCTTGTATCTGGGATAATGTTACCCACAAGAATTTGAACATTACCAGCAATAGACTTGTTGCGCCATTTGACAATGAATTTTTTTATGTCTTGTTCAGAGGATGGTATGGGTTGGTGGCGAGTTGCTTGGGGATTTCCGTCCGGAAAGAGCCATACAGAAGGGCTGGTTGGATATTGCTGTGCATTACCTTGAAAGACAAAAGTGGCTAATGTTAACCAAAAAAATATCCGTTTCATTATAAAATAGACCATATTAAGTTTTGTGTTTATTTTTAACCAAAATAATTAAGTTCAATATAAAAAAATTTTACAAACATAAATTGTACCAAAATTTAGTAAAGTGGTACAGGTTTGGTTAGGAGCTTTTTTTCCGTTTGTTTTTCTTTTCATTTTTGCGGGTAGTTTTTTTAGAAATTGAGTTTGCTTTTCTTAATGATTTAGTTTTGTCTTTTCTTTGGGCAGATTTTTCCGAAGGTGCCTCGGAAAAGAGCAATCGGGGTATATTCCGTGTGGGGGAACCATCGAAACAAACGACGAATTCACCTTTGAATTTTGTATTTTTAAATGTGTTGTAAAGTTCTTTAAATGTCCCATAATGATGTGTTTCAAATGGCATTGTGAGGTTGCATCCAATGTATGCTCTCCTCTCGGGCATAATTTGCGATGCAGCCTCCAAGAGCGGGACAAGCCTGTATGGGGTTTCCAAAAGGACAACTGTGCGCTTTTCTTGGCTCAGTCGGCGAAGTTGCAGTATTCTCTCTTCTTTCTTACGACTAAGAAATCCAGCAAATAAAAATTGGTCGATAGGAAAACCGCTTCGAACAATGGCAGTCATAAGGCTGGAGACACCCGGGACGACTTTTATTGGAATTTCTTTTTTAAGGCAAGTCTGTACAAGGAGTAGCCCTGGGTCGGCAAAAACAGGCGTGCCACCATCGCATACTAATGCGAGGTTCTTACCTTTTTCAAGTAATTCAACGAGTTGGGGGGTCTTGATTAATTCGTTCTGTTCGTTCAGTAATTCCATTTTTTGCGAAAGATTATACTTGTGAAGTGTTCTAGCGCCTACTTTCGGTTCCTCGCAGACGACGATGTCCACAGATTTCAATACCTTCAAGGCTCTGATGGTTATATCATCATCGTTACCAATTGGTGTGGAGACTATGTATAAAATGCCAAATTTTTTTTCCTTCTTTTCTTGGCTTTCGGTATTAGACTGTTTTGCTTCCATTTTCTATATAAACTTTTGGTAGACGATTTGAAAACGATGTAATTACTTCATATACAATTGTTTTTGAGAAACTTGCCAGGTCTTTGCCGGTTATTTTTTCCTCTCCTTGGCTTCCGAGTATCACAACTTCATCGCCTACTTTAATGTCATCGTCTCCAACATCGACCATAATCTCGTCCATACAAATTCCACCTACGACTTTTTTCCTCTTTCCTCCAATAAGGCAGTATAGTTCTTCCTCCGAATTTTTAAATAAACCATCGCCGTAGCCAATTGGAACAGTTGCAATTGTTGTTTCTTCGGGGGCGATAAACTTCCTCCCATACCCAACGCTTTC
>JBKBVP010000010.1:0-14343 GCA_046289495.1 Candidatus Kapaibacteriota bacterium
AAATTATCGAGGGATTGAAAGAAGGACAAGAGGTAGTTTCTGGTAACTTCATGGCTATTACTAAACTATTAAAGGATTGCTCACCAATAAAAGTTGATTCAATAAAGTATAAGAACACAAAAAACAAGTAATACTATGAATGATAACCTTTTAAATCGAAAACCATTAATTGAATTGAAGAACATCTCAAAAGTTTACCTGGTCGGAGAGGAACAAGTTTTTGCTCTACGCGAAATCAATCTCACCATCTATCCAAACGAATATGTAGCAATCATGGGTCCATCTGGCTCTGGAAAATCAACTTTGATGAATATTATTGGATGCTTAGATACACCTACAACTGGTGAATACATATTAAAAGGAATTAATATTCGTGAACTTGATGACAACGAATTGGCATCTATTCGAAACAAAGAGATTGGCTTTGTATTCCAGATGTTCAATCTTTTGCCCAGAGCCAACGCACTTAAGAACGTTGAACTCCCGTTGATATATTCTGGAATTAACAAATCCGAGAGGATTGAAAGAGCAAAGAAAGCTCTTGTCTCTGTAGGACTGGAGGATAGATTGACACATAAACCCAATGAACTATCTGGTGGCCAAAGACAAAAAGTTGCAATTGCACGGGCATTAGTTACGAAACCCTCCTTGATACTTGCAGACGAACCCACAGGCAATCTCGACTCCAAAAGTGGAGAGGATATCATGCGGCTGTTTCATCAGATTTGGAAAGAAGGCAACACAATTATCTTGGTCACACACGAAAGAGACATTGCAATGAACGCCCAAAGAATTATACGACTGCGAGATGGCAAGATTGAATCTGATGAGCTAAACCCCCACAAAGTTGTATTCGAGGGTGTGGAGGAATGAAACTCTTTGCGGAACTTTCCGAAGGCATCAGAATTTCCCTGGAGTCTATATGGACGAATAAACTTCGTTCCTTTCTGGCAACACTCGGGGTTGTAATTGGAATTTCATTTGTTGTTTTAATGGGATGGGCAATCTCTGGACTGGACAATGCATTACAAGATTCAATAAACCTAATTGGCGAGGATATGCTATATATTGATAAATGGGATTGGTCTGGGGGCAAAAGATGGGAGGAAGTAAGGAATCGTAAGAATATCACATACCAACAGTTCAAGCAATTTAGTTCCGATTTTAACTCTGCCGAGGTGATAGTGCCCGGAATCACAAACTGGGGCGCAACAGTTAAAACTAACAATGTTAATTTCACTGGTGTCAGCATTTTTGGTACTACTGCAGATTTTGCACGCTTGCCTACGGGGAATATTGAAATAGGTAGATTCTTTACCTCATTCGAAGAGTCGAGAAATCTTCGTGTGGCTGTAATTGGAAGCAAAGTAGCTCGGTCGTTGTTTCCAGAACAAAGCCCGTTGGGGAAATACTTAAAAATCGAAGGTCAAAACTTTATGATTATTGGTGTAGTCAAAAGACAAGGAACAATGCTGATGGACTTCATTGATGATAGGATTTACATTCCAATTGGCAGCTTCTTCAATTTATATGGTGGGAAGTTGGACAGAAGTCTATCTATTGGAATCAAAGTTGGAAGCAGTGAAAGAATGGACGAAGTCCGTGAAGAAGCCCGTGGGCTTATGAGGTCAATACGAAACTTAAAGCCTTGGCAAGAGGATGATTTTTCAATCAATGAAACAAAAATCTTCGAGGAAATTGTCTCGACTTTTAGATTATACGTTTGGGGAATCGGTATTGGAATGACAGTCTTGGCATTTATTGTTGGGATGATTGGTATAATGAATATAATGTTTGTCTCTGTTGCCGAGAGGACAAAAGAAATAGGAATAAGGAAATCTGTAGGTGCAAATAATCGCTCGATACTGTTGCAATTTTTAATTGAAGCTGCAACTTTGTGTTTGGTTGGAGCATTTACTTCGATTGTAATTTGCTCAATATTAGTTTTTTTGGTTGCAAATTTTTTACCCAAGTTTATCCCAGAGACAAGTTTTCTTCAGCCATTCCTGCCATTTGAATTTGTTTTATATGCTTCTTTGGTTGCGATACTTGTAGGATTAATCTCGGGGCTAATGCCAGCATACAGAGCCTCGCGAGTCGACCCAATAGAGTCGTTAAGGTATGAGTGAGAGATTATGAATATTTCTGAAAGCATACTACAGGCATTAGATTCAATACGAACGAATAAATTAAGGGCATTTCTTACTCTGTTGAGTATATCAATGGGAGTGTTTGCCCTTATTGCCGCCGGTACTATAATTACCTCTTTTGAGAAAGCTGTACTGCAACAATTGAAAGACATCGGCGAGACAACCTTTTGGATAAAAAGAACTCCCTCGATACAAACTGGACATTCATGGGTCAAATATCGAAAGCGACAACCATTGACATATCGACAGTGGAAGGAATTAAAGAAAATGACAAAATCAACAAACCTTATCTCTGCACATTCTTTTTCAGCTGGCACGAAAGTTTCTGCTGGTAATCTTTCCACAGACCCGGACGTATACTTGACTGGTGCCGACAATACCTTTTTCCTAACAAATGCAATTGATATAGACTACGGGAGATCAATCACCGAAGAGGATTTGGAATACAATCGAAACGTTGCAATTTTGGGGAACGATGTTGTTATTAAAATTTTTCCAAATACAAATCCTATTGGTAAGGAAGTCATTATCAAGAACCAAAGATACACTGTTGTTGGAGTTATGAAAAGTCGTGGGGCAATCCTTGGACAAAGTAAAGATAATATGGTCATAATCCCTATAACAAGTTTTCTTAAGTATTTTGCATCACCATGGGAGGAGTCTCTAACCATTTCTGTGCTTGCACTCGATAGAGAGCTTCTCGAAGAAACAATGGACGAGGTAATCGGCAACCTTCGAGTTATTCGAAATTTGAAGCCCTGGGAGGAAAATACATTTGAAATAGAAACTAATGAAACTATTAGCCAGCAATTTGGTAGTTTTGTCAACTTTTTATCCATTTTTGGGTTTATTTCTGGTGGATTTGCATTAATTGCTGCTGGGGTGGGCATAATGAATATAATGCTTGTTGCCGTTAAAGAACGGACCAGAGAAATTGGTATTCGAAAAGCAGTCGGAGCAAAAAAAAGGTGGATACTCTGGCAATTTATTCTCGAAGCAATTACTTTATGCCAGGTTGGTGGTGTGTTTGGAATTCTTTTTGGTATTGTCGGTGGTTACTTGCTTGGTACTTGGATAAAATTACCAATGTACTTTCCAACTTCGTGGATACTTCTAAGTGTTGTTGTTTGTACAATGATTGGTATAAGTTTCGGAGCATATCCAGCATATCGTGCAGCAAATTTAGACCCTATCGAATCGCTCCGCTACGAATAAACCCACTGAAAACTAAATTGGAAAATAATTTAAATACTCTGTCTGTCCTCGACACAATCAGCATTCATTCCCCACCTTATAAATTTTAAAACAAAGCGATTATTTTTGTAATTTCGCTTTTTTTCTAATATGAGTTTAATTTGGGATACAAATTTCGTTGTTGTCGACGTAGAAACAACAGGTTCTAGCCCAAATTATGGTAGAATCATCGAAATTGCTTTGTACGTTGTAAAGGGCGGAACTATTGTCGAAGAATACACTTCATTGGTAAATCCTCGGCAACACATACCCCAGTTTATTGTACAAATGACTGGGATAACAAATGAAATGGTATTTACAGCTCCCGATTTCAAGAAAATTGCACCCGAGATAAAATATTTTTTATCGCGCGAGAACACCGTTTTCGTTGCACATAATGTAAATTTTGACTATAACTTTGTGAAAAAATCATTCGAAAGGTCTGGCATAAATTTCCCAGAGATACCCAAACTTTGTACATTAAAACTTTCACGACGATTAATTAACGGAACAAGCAAAAGGAATGTCGGCTCGCTTTCGGAGCACCTTGGAATTCCACTAAAGTATAGGCATCGGGCTTTTGGCGATGCCAAAGCAACTGCACAAATTTTACTCGAATTACTTGAAATTGCCGAAAACGAACATAATATAACAACAACAGAGGAGCTCCTTAAATTTCAATACAAGCCCTACACATCAATAGCCATTTCCGAGATGCTAAAAAATAAAGGCTCCATTGATTTCAAAGACGTGCCAGATTCTCCGGGTATCTATTTTTTTATTGATAAATACGGCAATTATCTTTACATAGGTAAAGGGAGGTCTTTAAAAAATCGAATCCAAAGTTATTTCTCCTCCACTACATCGAAGAAAATCCTAAGATTGCTTCAGGCAACAAAGCAAATTAAATGGGAGACAACAAGAACTGAACTGCGTGCCTTGATAGAGGAAAGCAAAGCGATTAAACAATACAAACCAGAGTTTAACATTTTAAGCAAAAAATACAAAAACTATCCTTTCATACAAATTTCAAAACACGAACACTATCCAATTTTAGAAATTACTTACGAACCAAACCCGAGCGAAAGTTTTTGTTTTGGTCCCTTCAAGAATTACGAAACAGCCCGGCTTGTATTAGAAATCATACACAAAAAGTTCAAACTAAGAAAATGCGATGAAGAACTTTTCAAAAAACATCAACCGGAGAATTGCATTTACTTTCAAACCAAATCCTGCCTTGCACCCTGCGCCATAGGCTTCGACCGAGATGTTTACATTGATGAAATCAACAAAGTTAAACAATTCTTGACAAGTTATGATGATGGAATACTAAACTTCCTAAAAGCAAAGATGAATGATTATGCAAACAATTTACAATTTGAGTTAGCAAACCAAATCAAAAATCACATTTACGAAATCCAAAAGGTTTTGATTAAAAATTTAAATAAAAAAAGCAATGTCAACAGCAATAACTACATCCTCATTAGAACAATTAATAACACTCAAGAAGTAATGTTTATTAAAAATGGTTTACTTGCTTGGGATTATTCGTGCAACGGAAAACTTAATGCCAAATCAATTAAAGAGAAAGTTTACGAAATTTACTTTAATGGATACTTGTATGGCAATGAACTGCAGCCCGAACAAATCGACGAGTTGAGAATAATTCTAAATTGGATAAACCAACACATAGAAGAAATCACAATAATAAATGTAGACGATGTTGCAGCTTATTAATCGGATGTTCTCCGGCAACATAACTTCCGTGCTGTAATAAATGAGTCTCTTCACATCATCCGATACTTTGCTAATTTTGAGATTTTAAGATCAAGATGTGTATGAGCGATGATTATCTCCCGGATCTCAATGAAATGACCGATGCCGACTACGAAGCAATTGGTTTTCGAGCTGGTTTGGAAATACACCAACAACTTGCAACAAGCAAGAAATTATTTTGCCGATGCCCAGCCCCCTATCCACCTTACGATGACGATTATCACACAGAAATTGTCCGTAGTTTAAGACTTACCCCATCTGAATTGGGCATCATCGACCCCTCGATACTTATGGAATATAGAATCAAAAAAGAAATTCACTATCGAGTCCATCGCAACAACATTTGTACATACGAACTCGACCAAACCCCACCATTTGAAATGAACAACGAGGCTTTGGATGTAGCATTACAAATTTGTTACATTTTTAATTGCAAACCAGTAGACGAAATTTTTGTTCTAAGGAAACATCTTCTCGATGGAAGTATTCCAAGTGGTTTTCAAAGAACCGCTCTTGTTGGAGTCGATGGTTTTGTTGAATTCAATAATAGGAAGATTAAGATAACTCAAATCAATATCGAAGAAGACTCTGCACGAGAATACTCTGATTTTCTTCACACAAGAACCTTTTACACAGACAGATTGGGAATCCCGCTCGTTGAAATTGTCACCGAACCAGAGTTGCGCAATCCAAATGAGATCAAGGAATTTTGCGAGCTTGTCCGTAATTACTTAATTGCAACTGGCAAAGTACGTACTTGCAGTGGTGCATTTCGATTCGACATGAACATCAGTATCGCTGGCGGTAGTAGAATAGAAATTAAAGCAACGAATAGTATCAAAAATGTGCCCATAGTTGCTTATTACGAGGTACAAAGACAGTACAATCTTTTACAACTTCGAAATAAATTACACAATGCGGGAATAACACCAGAGGAATTTACATTCAAAACATTCAATGTATCGAAGTTATTGAAAGATACAAACTACTACCCTATTGCAAAATCTCTGGCAAACGGCGGGGAAGTACATTGCGTTTTGCTTCCAAAATGGGCTGGTTTCTTTAAATCGCCTACCCAAAAATATAGTGTCTTTTCGCAAGAAATTTCAGACAGAGTAAAAGTAGTGGCTTGTTTGACTGATATGCCAAATATAATCGTATCGGATATAATCGATAATACTATATCGAGAGAAGAAATCGACAAAACCCAAAAATACATAGGCTCGGGCACAAAAGATGCTTTCGTGCTTGTTTGGGGTAGCTCCGACGATGTCAAAACTGCAATCGACGAAATTGTTCTGAGAGCATACGATGCCACTGTCGGAATACCCTCGGAAAGCCGAAAGGCACTAAAAGATGGAACATCATGTTTCGATAGATTGCTACCCGAAAAAAATAGAATTTATCCAGACACAGATTTACCAAGTATTGTACTAAACTCGAGCAAATTGGAAAAATTGAAATTAAACCTTCCGGAAAGTTATGCCGTAAGAGTTAAGTGGTGTAAGCAAAATAATATCTCCCCAGAGCTAATCTACAAGTTTGCCACATCAACATACTATTCAATTGCAAGGAATATTATTTTAGATTTTGCCTTAGAAGCAAATTTCGTGCTGAATACTTTATTCAATACAATTTCGTGGCTTCGAAAAAGAAATTCTGATTTAAGAAAATTGACAGACGAAAACATAAGACATATCTATAAGCTTTACAAGGACAAAAAAATCATCGAGGAGGGTATTAAATATGCTTTCGAATTGTTATTAAATGAGAATGGGAAAAAAATTGAAAAATTGCTTATGCCAGCTGATGAGAATGAAATAGAGGTAGCGTTCAAAACAGCCAAATTTAACCTAAAGAAAATGGCAATTCGTAATGAAAATAAATTGAAAGAAATTCTTATTGGTTTAATTATGGAGCAACTCCGGGGCAGGGTTAAAGGCAGGATTGTGAAAGACTTTGTAGATACAAATTGGAGTCGACTGAATGACTAATTACGAAAGTAAAGGATACAGAGGAAGGGCACTGGCTTTATTGAAATCCTTTGATGCTAATGTATGGAACGAAGTAAAAGTCAGAACTACCGAAACAGAATTTATCGGGATAATTCTTCCTCGTGGCGCTGGAGAGAATGATGATTTGATTGTTCTAAAACTAAGAACTGGTTACAACATAGGGATAAAAGTAGAAAAAATCCTAAACATTGAAAAAACAGGTAAGGAAGAGTATTTATCCCCAATAGCTAAAAAAGAAATACCAGACGACCCAAGAAAACCAAATGTCAAATTGATAACAACAGGTGGTACTATTGCCTCGCGCCTGGACTATCGCACTGGCGCCGTAGTCCCAGCATTCGAACCCGAGGAACTCTATGCCTTTGTTCCAGAATTATCAGAGTATTGTAATTTACATACAGAGAAGCTCTACAGTGTGTTGAGCGAGGACATCGGTCCAGAGCAATGGTTGGGAATTGCAAAAGCAGTAGCTAAATCCATAGAAGAGGGATATCACGGTATTGTTATAGCCCATGGTACAGACACAATGCATTACACTTCCTCATTGCTATCATTTATGATACAAAATCCTCCAATTCCAATAGTTATGGTTGGCTCGCAACGTTCGAGCGACCGACCAGCATCGGATGCCCCATTAAACTTAATTTATAGCGTTAAAACCGCCTCGGAAAGCGACATTGCGGAAGTGTCTGTGTGTGCAATAGGCCCTATTTCAGACTTTTACGGTCTAATCCATCGTGGAACAAGAGTGAGAAAAATGCACTCTTCCCATCGCTCGACATTTAGAACAATTGGGGATATTCCTCTTGCTATGGTCGATAAAGAAAAAATTACCCCACTACGTAGCGATTACAACAAAAGACGAAAAGATAGGAACTACAAATTGCAAATTTCTTTCGAGGAGAAAGTCGCCTTGATTTATTACTATCCCAATATGAAACCCGACATCATAGAATCTCTCATAGACAATGGTTACAAAGGAATTGTAATTGCTGGCACAGGGCTTGGGCATGTCAATAAACAAGTTTATCCTGCTTTGAAAAAAGCTCACGACAAAGGGATTTTCATATTAATGACTGTTCAGACACTCTGGGGATACGTACAAATGTATGTCTACGAAACTGGTAGAAAGATAATGTCTCTCGGGGTTGTGCCAGGGGAAAATTTACTCCCCGAAGTTGCATACTTGAAACTTTGCTGGGCTCTTGGGCAAACAACCAACCCAGAAAAAGTAAGAGAAATATTACTTACTCCAATTGCTGGAGAAATCACCGAACGCGAACCTACGAATGCATATCTTATCCTGCAGGGTGGAATCCCAGAAGTCGAAGAATTTATCTCTAAATTGAAATTGTGAACACTCGGCAGAAACTTTCCAATAACGTTACTCCGAAAAAACAATCCATTGAAACCTCCAAACAAAATTTAAACATTGGAATAATTTTTGTAATTTACTATACTCAGTTACTATTATTTGAATTTTGAATGGAACAAATAGAAACTTTATCGAGTATTGAAGGAAGAAGATTGCTTTACAGAATTTTCCAGGAGCTTCGATATCAAAAACAGATGTCGAATTTAACGATACTTTCTCTAACTTGGAGGATTTGCACCACCGAACGCGAGATCTCTCGTTATACAAAAGAGGATGTTCAAGTACTACACCCTTTAGGTTTCTTTAGTGGAACGGCTTTGTGGATGGAGGAAATAGTCAATCGTTTTTACTTTTCAACAATCAATTCGTTCGTATATCTCGGTGCAGCAATACTATTGGTTTTAATTGGTATCCGAAGATTCTCTTCCTCTGTTAGCGACACAGTTGTCATCCTCGGAGTTGCATTCGAGGCTCTAATGCTATTATTTATGTTTGTGGTAATGTTATTTACTCCAAGCGAAGATGCATTACCAATTAATCAGTCGGAAGATGAGCCCGAGAAAGAATTATTAGTTGAAATTGGTGAAATAGCCACAGATTTTGCCACTGCAGTAAGCAAATTGGAAAATCTTGGCGAAAGCATTAAAAGCCTCCTTATTCAGCAGAACGAGATTCTGACCTCTCTGCGGGAGTCCAACGAGAATTTAAGGCAAATCATCTCGCCAAATCCTAAGTTGATTGAAATTATGAACCAGACAAACAAATCATTAGAAGAATTCAACCAAACACTTGAAAAATTGACCCAAAGTGCCAACCAATTGAAGCAAGAGGAGATTGAAATCGCAGTTCGCCGCGAGTTGGAAAAATTTTTTGCAAATATGATAAATTCCAAAAATGCAAAGTAGCAAGAGAAAGAGAAGAATTGTTGAAATTTACTTCATACTTTATCTTGCTGCCTTGGTGTTCATCTTGCCCGAGAGTAGCTTCAAGCCAAAGGATTTAAACAACGCAGAAGTAATTGGAGATTTTCAAAGTAGCTTTACTTTGATTCCAGAGAAATCCTCTCTGGTATGCAACATAATTGTCGAGCCGACTGGATACAGGATTACAAAAATCGATTCCTCGAATGTAATTTTCTATACCGGAGATTTCGAGGATATTCAATTTGAATTCACCATTGAAGACCAATCTACAAACCGCTCCGTTACTCTTCGAGCAGACAAAAATTACTCTGCAAAGTACTTTCGTGTCGTCGAAGTGCCAGAAAAAAAAGCAGCGGTCTTCTATTGGCATCCTCAGTATTTGGACAATTTCAATACTACTTACCTTGTCAAAGTTGTTGCTACCGCCAAAAGTAAAAAATACTATGGCAAACAATATCCCGTGAGATTCACTTACAAAGCAACAACTCAATTCTCCTTGCTCATTGTTTTAATGAACGCTCTTACAGGAGAACAAACTTTAGCCCAAGGGAATCAAAATACCCAACAATTTCCATTAAATATTCTCAACCAAACTCAACAAATCCCTACAGGATTTGGAATTGGTAAAATTTCTATAAGTGCAACAACTCCGGTAGTATCTCAACTTGCATATCAGCAATGGGCAAACACCATAAATGCAACAAACGTAAATCTATCGGCTGATGCAAAAATCGATTTAATTCTACGCCCAGATCCAGAAAACAACGGTGGTACAGCACAAATATCAGAGATAAAGCCTGAGTACATCGTCATACGTGGTCGAACTCCCGGGCATGGTCGCTTAGGTGTCGAAATTGCAGTCAAAAGAAAATACGATAACCAGGAAGCTCGCACAAGTTTTTTAGTTCTGCCACAACAAATAGAAAAACCTGTATTCAAAGAATACTTATATCCGGGACAATCGGATACAATAGACCCGAAACTCCCATTAATTGGTGGAGAACTTAAGGCTATATTAAAAGACGGTAATAGAGTACGTGCCTCGAGTACAGGCGGGGCTCCAATTATTTTTACCCCTGAATTATCCGACACTGGCAAGCAGCTCACTTTTGAAAGGTATATTGATAGCAACTTGGTCGGCCAGGTTTACACAATTTACATACTTAACTTCCCATATCCTAAAATCATTGATATTACAAACATGGGGAATAGAGTTGCATTAGTTGTTACACAAGCTTTTGGCATTATCCAACAAGAGCGCAACGAAATCGTGCGCTTGGAACTCGAAGGCAATGTCCACGAAAAATACAATGATTTAAGAGGCAAATTGCAAGATTTTTGGGGCAATCCACCCTACCGCAAACAATACTTTCAATTGAAACCGAAGGACCCAAACAAGCCTTTCGTTTTTACAGTAGTTGCAATTGACAAATATGGTCGTCGGACCCCGCCACGCCGTGTGATATTGGATTAAGTTGAAATTATTAAGTGCATATTTTTCAATAGATTACAGAGAAACTTTTTTCTAATTAAATTCGTCTTTCTTTGTTACAAATAGCATTTAAAACAACTATTATTTCGTAATTTTGTCTTTTAAAATCTGTAAGTTTATGGAAATCGGGGAAGTAGAGAACAAATTCGAAAACGAACAACTTGAACAGAACTACACAGAGGAAAGTATCCGAGTCCTGGAGGGCTTGGAAGCAGTACGGATGCGTCCAGCAATGTACATCGGTGATGTCGGAGAACGAGGTTTGCATCATCTTGTACACGAAGTAGTGGACAATTCGATCGACGAGGCGCTTGCTGGCTTTTGCAAAAATATAACTGTCGTTTTGCACACCGATGGCTCTTGCTCTGTCGAGGATGATGGCCGTGGTATACCAGTTGGTCCCCACCCTATCAAACAAATCTCAACTCTTGAAGTTGTAATGTGTACTTTGCATGCTGGTGGTAAATTTGATAAGACCTCTTACAAGGTCTCTGGTGGTCTCCACGGGGTCGGTGTATCGTGCGTAAACGCTCTTTCCGAGGAAATGAGTGTGGTGGTATATCGCGATGGTAAAATATATCAACAAAAATATTCACGTGGAGTTCCAATAACTAATGTAGAGGAAATAGGCACAACGCAAAAAACAGGTACTATAGTTCGCTTCAAGCCGGACCCGAGCATTTTCAAAACCACTAACTTTAAATTTGAACGAATCGCACAAAGACTTCAAGAACTTGCTTTTTTAAACCCAAATGTTGTAATTAACCTAATTGACGAAAGAACAAATACACAAGAAACATATCATTATAAAGGTGGTCTTGTAGATTTTGTAAAATTTATCGACCAACTCGAAAACCCTTTAATCAAGCCAATTTATATTTCGGGAATGGTTGTCTCCGAAAACAGCGGAGAAATCAAAGTCGAAGTTTGTTTTGAATACAATACTGGCTACAACGAAAATCTCCTCTCCTATGTCAACAACATTAATACAATCGAGGGGGGGACCCACGTTTCTGGTTTTCGTTCAGCCTTAACCCGCACATTGAATTCATATGCAATTTCGAATAAGCTTGCAAAGGAACAACTAATAGGCGATGATTTTCGAGAGGGGCTAACAGCCATAATCTCCGTTATGGTGCCAGAGCCACAATTTGAAGGACAAACCAAAACGAAGCTTGGCAACGGTGAGGTCGAGGGAATTGTTCGTCAAATAGTAAACGAGAAGCTATCTGATTATCTGGAAAGCAATCCCTCTGTCGCACGAAAGATAATCGAAAAAGCAAATCTTGCAGCCGAGGCACGAATTGCTGCTCGAAAGAGCCGTGAACTTGTCCGAAGAAAAAACGCTCTCGAGTCCGGCTCTCTGCCCGGAAAACTTGCCGATTGCTCGTTGCGCGACCCAGAGAAGACCGAACTCTTCATTGTCGAGGGCGACAGCGCCGGCGGCTCGGCGAAACAAGGTCGAGACCGTCGTTTCCAAGCAATTTTACCATTGAAAGGTAAAATTCTCAATGTACAGAAATCACGTCTGTCCAAGATACTGGAAAATGAAGAAATTCGCTCAATTTTTCTCGCCATTGGTGCTGGGTTAAATAAATTTAGTGGAAATGGCTCTGAAAAAGAAAACGGCAACGGCGAAAACAATGAAGAAACTTTCTCTGTAAGTAAACTTCGTTACGGTAAAATTATCCTTATGGCAGACGCTGATGTCGATGGTAGCCACATTCGAACATTGCTTCTGACACTTTTCTATCTGTACATGCGAGATATAATTTTAGCTGGGCGTCTTTATATCGCACAACCTCCACTTTATAAAATCAAAAAAGGGAAGCAAGAATTTTACGCATACAACGATGCCGAACGAGATGAAATTATACAAAGATTGAAAAAGAACTCCCCAAATGTCGATGTCATCGAACAAAACGAAGAAGAAACATCGAGCAACTACGGAGCTGGTATAGTTGTTTCTCGATTTAAAGGTCTCGGCGAGATGAATCCAGAGCAATTGTGGCAAACGACTATGAATCCAGAATCGAGAACCTTGTTGAAAGTTACAATCGAAAATGCAAGGGAATCTGCCAGAATTATTGAAACTTTGATGGGGGAGAAGGTTGAGCCTCGCCGTAAATTTATCGAAGAAAATGCCCAGTTTGTGAGAAACTTAGATGTCTAAACAAAATTATTCGATATCTTAAAACATAGGTCTCTTCTCCATAAATAATTTCGTCTATGTTATCTTATTGCTCCAATAGAGAAATTCCACTTGTTCCATTTGCAGAGATTTATTAATTTGTCTATATGAACCAGATTGACGAACTGTTTAGTCGACTTGGTAGTTGCGATATTTGTCCTCACTCTTGCAATGTAGATAGGCAGAAAGGAGAGGTGGGTATATGCGGTATGACTTCAGAATTAACAATCGCTTCCTATGGACCGCATTTTGGGGAGGAACCCGAGCTTGTTGGCTTTTTCGGTTCTGGAACAATATTTCTTTCCGGTTGCAATCTTTTGTGCGTATTTTGTCAAAATTACACCATTAGCCACTGTCGCGAAGGTAGAAAATACGACATCTCTGAGCTTGTCGACATTATGTTAAAGTTGCAAGAAATTGGATGTCATAACATAAATTTTGTTACTCCAACTCACTATGCTCCAGAAATTGCAAAAGCAATTATCGAAGCGAGGAGTTTGGGATTGGCAATCCCAATTGTATACAATTCAAGCGGTTACGACAAAGTAGATACTTTGAAAGCTTTAGAAGGACTTATCGATATTTATATGCCAGACATAAAATTCATCGACCCCGAGAAGAGCAAAATTTACACCGAAGCTCCCGATTATTTTATCTATGCTTCCTCTGCATTGATTGAAATGTACAAGCAAGTTGGAAATTTGGTCGTGCGAAATGGTATTGCCAAAAGAGGCTTGATTGTTCGACATTTAATATTGCCAGATAACCAATCCGATACTATTGAAATCATTAATTTTATTGCAAACAATCTCGGTACAGATGTTTACCTGAACTTGATGGACCAATATCATCCACACTACTTTGCTTTTCAATATCCACGAATAAGCAGAGGAATTATCGCAGAGGAATACAAATATTATATTGAGTATGCTAAATCCAAAGGATTTTGGAATCCGCCATACATTTATAATCAAGTGTAATGCCGCTCGCCAAATATAGCAGTACCAATACGAAGAATTGTAGCACCCTCTTCAATTGCAATTAAATAGTCATTTGTCATACCCATAGATAATTCCTTTAGATGCAATTCAGGGAAAGCCTTTTGTGCCTCTTCCAATAGTCTTCGCAAAGTTTGAAATTCACGCCGTATTACGACTTCATCTGTGGAAAAACTTCCAATAGTCATCA
>JBKBVP010000103.1:0-5698 GCA_046289495.1 Candidatus Kapaibacteriota bacterium
GATGTCGATTTCAATGATACCATTTCTCTCATTGTATTTAATTGCGTTGGATACCAGATTGGAAAAAACCATATTCAACATCTCCAAGTCCGAATAAATGATTACATCTTCATTATTCGCTTTTACTATAAAGTTAATATTTTTGGACAAAATCAATATTCTATGTTTTTCAAACAAATTCTGAAAAAAAATTTTCAAGTTTACAGGCTCCTTTCGTATTTCTCCAGTAAGTTTTATCTGAGAGAGTTTAAGTACATCATTAATTAAATTTAAAGCACTGTTCAACCTTGCACGTATTCGCTCAATAGGATTTCGCAGGTACTCGGGGATTACTCCAATTTCATTATTTGCTATAATGTTTACCCAAGTCAGACTTGCATTAATTGGGGTTTTCAAATCATGTACAATTGTCATCACATATCTCGATTTTACTTTTTCTGCCTCTTGCAATTCTTTGTAAGCGAGATTTAATTCTTTCTCTCTTTGATAAAGTACCTTCGCTATTGAATTTGCTAAGTAAATTGAAACAAACACCACAATAGACAGTGTTGTAAAAAACACTATAAGATATATCGGCTCATTATAAAGTGGATGTTTGATAATACCCTGGACTAAGTAATGTGGAATAACGTGATTTAATTCCAAAAAAGACAGACAAATAAATAGAAAGATGCAAACACCCATAATCAAACCTATGATAGAGCCAGGCAGTATGAGGCTTCCGATTATAACATGAAAGACTAAAAAAGTATTGAACGGGGATTCTACTCCACCAGTGTAGTAAATCAAAATAATCAAAAAGATCAAGTCCACAATAATTTGAAGTAAAGAAAAATGAAGACTGTGTATTTTGATTTTATTTGATATATCCGGAAATTTATACCATAAGTAATGGAACAAAATATTATAAACAAGAATGCAAAAAGATATGATTAAAATTGTTGTTGATTCAATCCTAATTTGAGTATAAAAATACTGTACAACTAAACTGCCAACTGCAAAGCCTGAAAGCAAAAGAAAAGCAAAATAGCGTAGCTGGATTAACCATTTATTCCTTTTTCTTATTTCTTCCCAGAAACTTTCATAATTTACCCGTTCTGGAACTAAATTAAGCAAATCTCCAAGCATTTTTCTTCACGTCATTTAATGCTATATTTTGTAAATTGTAAATTAAAAAAAATTACTTTTAGCGAAAATGGTTAAAGTGTCTGAGAATATTTTCGAAGGAAAAAATATCATTCTTGGAATTTGCGGTTCGATTGCTGCGTATAAGTCTCTTTTCCTCATAAGAGAACTAAAATGTCGCAAAGCTAATGTATTTCCTGTACTAACTCCTTCGGCTACCAACTTTATTACAACACTAACAGTGTCGAATCTTTCTAATAGTCCAGTTGCGGTTGATATGTTCGACCCAGATATACAAAAAAAAGGTGCTTGGCATATAGATTTAGTTCAAAGCTGCGACCTAATGATAATTGCACCTGCCACTGCCTCGACTATCGGGAAAATAGCTAATGGTATATGCGACAATTCTTTAGTTACACTTGCAACTGCTCTTCCAAAGACCACCCCTTTATTACTTGCTCCAGCAATGGATACAACGATGCTTCAAAATCCAGTCACTCAAGAAAACATTCAAAAACTCGTGAAACTCGGTGTAGTAGTTATTCCACCCGCTGTAGGTGAACTTTCGAGCGGACATTACGGCGAGGGTCGTCTACCAGAAGTCGAAGTGTTGCTTGATTACATTGAAACATATTTGTACTTCAAAGAATTTGGGCTGGAGAAAGTAACGGAAATTAAAAAGAAATTAACAGGTAAGAAATTTTTAGTCACTGCTGGTCCTACTTGCGAAAAAATTGACGATGTGCGCTTCATTAGTAATTTCTCTTCCGGGAAAATGGGTTATGCCATTGCTGCCCAAGCCAACATCCTTGGTGCCAACGTGCTCCTTGTTTCTGGTCCGACAAAATTAGAAATGCATCATAAAGTAGAAACTTTTCGTGTTGTCTCTGCTGCTGATATGTTCGATGTCGTAAGTAAGAATTTTTATGACTCCGATGTCGTAATTATGTCTTCTGCTGTCGCAGATTGGACTCCTGCAGAGGTATTCAAGGGCAAATTGAAAAAAGTCAATAGAGAGACAATTGATTTAAAATTAAAGAAAACAATTGATATTTTACAAAACTTAGGTACAAACAAAAGGCAAGACCAAATTCTTGTTGGTTTTGCCCTCGAAAGTAAACAAAATGGGTTGAAAAATGCTTGGGAAAAACTTCATAGAAAAAACTGTGATTTAATAGTTTTAAATTACTTCGATGAAATGCAAAGTGGTTTTGGGTTCGACACAAACAAAATAACATTAATTGGCTTTACCAATAGAGAAGAGATGTACATCGAAGAGTATCCTTTGGCTAGTAAAAATATTTGCAGTTTAATAATTATAGAGAAAATTGTTCAACTAATGATGTGAATCACTTTTTGAAAATTTTTCCATTAAAGACCTTAAATACTCGAAACTATAAATTCCAGTGTCGTGTCCATCTTTCCAAACAACTTGAATGGCATAATTGCCCACTGGTTCAATACTTTGAATCTCATATTTTGCGGGCGAAAACAATTCCAATTTTGCTGGTTGATATTTTACGAAACCTACTTGCTCACCTTGGCACCGAGCACAAGGACAATTGTATCTCAATTCTTTTAAAGAAATTTCTGAAGAGAAGCCATCAACCCAAGTAATTTGCAATTTCTCATTACCTACTTTTTTTATTTCAGTGGGTACCATTTTCTATCGGATTTTATTAATTTTCATATTCCAAACGATTATGAAACTAATTGCTGTAACAAAACACATTCCGAGAATTATCCAAAACGCTTCATCCAGTTCTGCAAGCGGTATACGAACATTCATGGAGAATAAACTTACCACAAATGTAGGCACCATTATAGTTATGGTTATGATGTTCAATATTTTCATCAAGACATTTAAATTGTTTGCAATAATCGAAGCTCTTGCATCCATTAAACTTGCTAATATTGTCGAGTAGGTCTCTGCTTGTCTCATACATTGATTGTTTTCGATTAAAATGTCTTCCAATAATTCTTTTTCTTCGTCTGTTATGTTCAACTTAGAAGCATTAAACTTAATCTTTTCAAGAAGAAACTGATTTGTCGTAATTGCATTATGGTAATATACAAGGCTTTTTTCAAGAGAAAATAGATGAAGTAGATACTTATTTTCCTGTGCCTGGCTTAATTTAGCTTCTAATTCATCGGAAATTCTGTTGATAGTATTTAGATGGTAATAAAATTGGATAATAAAACTATATATGATCTTGAAAAAAACATCTTTGATGGTTGAAACTCTCTGAAATGGCTTCGTTTGTAGTAGATCAGTAAGTTGGTCCTGAGAAACAACTACGAGCTTATCCTTGAACAAGAACATACCTATAGACTGGACACGAAAGATCAGCTCTTCTTCGGCAATATGATGCTTGGGAGCCTTGATGATGAATGCATAATGTTCTGGTTCAATTTCCAGTCGAGCAAGTTCCTCGGGGTCCAAGGAGGACTGCAATGTGTGTTCGTCGATTAGCAAATTTTCCAAGAGGTAACGCTTATCCTCTTCTGAAACGTTAGTGAAAAACATCAGGTTACCATTTGGTCTTTGCACTAATTTGTCGCCCTCAATAGTGAATCGCACTACCATTGCTCCTCCAAAAACTTCAAAATTAACAAATTAATCCTTTTGAAAATCCCCTTTCTAAACGATAATTGCATTATTTCAAAAAAATTTTGTTTTTTTGTTTTGTAAGAATTTTGTTTAATTTTGCAATATATAACAAAACTGAAATATGGCAACAAAATCACAAACTGGACTAACTGCTAAAGCAGAAAAGAAAATCGAACAATTACAATTGGTATCCTTTTTCTTAGAAAACGAAGAGTATGCAATTTCCATCTCCAACATCCAAGGAATCAATCGTTTAGGGGAAATCACTAAACTACCGGATTCTCTACCCTACGTCGAAGGCATAACCAACTTAAGGGGAAGTATTATTCCACTAATTAATCTACGCAAGAGACTGGGCTTGCCTAGCAAGGAATTCGACAAAACCACAAGATTTATTGTTATCGAGTACGGTTCTAAACTGTTTGGCTTCATAGTTGATTTTGTCAATAGGGTTTTAAGATTGCCAAAAGATTCCATAAATCCCCCACCACCCTCTTCTTTGAAAATTGATACTAAATATATCACAGGTATTGCTAATTTCGATAATAAACTGATAATTATTTTAGATTTAACAAAAGTATTTTCAACTCGAGAATTTAATGAAATTTCTAATGTAAATAATCAAAACATTAATGTTTAACTTTCTCAGGTGATTTATGAAAATATCCACAAAACTTCATGTGTCCTTTGGTATAATAGTTGCTTTCTTTGTTGCTTTTGCAATTTTTGCTCCGGTTCAAATGTCTTCGCTTTCATCATACTTAGAGGGAATTAAAAACGAACAACTCAAAAAGGTACTCTTGTTAACCAATATCAAAGAAAATCAAAACATAATTGCTCGAGCTTTAAGAAATTTACTTTTGTCGAACGATATCAAAGTTATCGAACAAGAGTGGAAAAGAGTTTTAAATGCCAGAGCCAGTATCGGAAAATCTCTTGAAGACATTAATTCAAATGTTCGGTCCGACAAGGAAAAATCTATTATGAAAGAAATTCTATCCCTAAGAACCAAGTATATCGATGGTCAATATAAAGTACATGAACTCAAGAAACAAAACAAAGTCGATGAAGCTGTGAACTTTTTAATGAATGAACTCAGAAGTGTTCAAAATGAATACTTTAATCACATTAATGATTACCTACAATATGAACTAAAATTAGTCGACCAAGCAATTAGCTCTGGAAACAACTTAGCAGGATTCTCGCAGAAAATTTTCATGATTGCTGGTTTTATAATTGTTGTGGTTGGAATTGTCTTTGCCAGTGTAATTTCGCGTAGCGTTACAAAACCATTAAACAAAGCTGTCGAAGCTAGTGATAAAATCTCCCACGGAAATACAAATGTTGATTTAGACACAAAAAGCAAGGATGAGACTGCTATTCTGATGACAGCTATGAAAAAAATGGTTGAAAACATTAGTTCTATGGTCGATGACGTAAAGTTGCTTGCGAAATCTGCTATAGAGGGCAAGCTCGATGTTCGTGCAGACGCTACGAAATACGAAGGAGAATTCCGGGAGTTGATAGAAAGCTTCAACGGTACATTAGATGCTGTTATTGGTCCCCTCAATGTTGCGGCTGAGTATATCGATAGAATTTCCAAAGGCGACATTCCCCCAAAAATTACAGATGATTACAAAGGAGACTTCAATGAAATTAAGAATAATTTGAACACATTAATCGACTCCATTAATAGAGTAATTACCGATACACTTACATTGGGCAAAGCTTTAGCAGAGGGCAATTTGGATGTACGAGCGGACGAAAAATCTCATCAAGGGGCATTCCAAAACATCGTCGCAACAATTAACAAAGCTGTTGATAATATTGCAGAACCATTGCAAGAAACAGGAAATATCATGAATTTCCTCAAAGACGGTGATTTGACAGTCCGAATGCTTGGCCAGTATGCTGGAGAACTTCAAAAGTTAAAGGAAAATATTAACAATATGGCAAACTCTA
>JBKBVP010000104.1:0-5642 GCA_046289495.1 Candidatus Kapaibacteriota bacterium
CGCTAATGTCGATAGATTTTTAAGGCTCATAAAAAAGTTTTCTCAAGAGGTACAGTTCATTTTAGTAACTCACAATAAACGTACAATGGAGTTTGCAAACTTGCTTTATGGTGTCACGATGGCTGATGATGGTGTTTCTAAGATACTTTCAGTAAAATTTGTGGAGTGAACTATGGAATTTGTTCAAAAGTATCTTTCTGTTTTTAAATTCTTTTTATTGCTTATTGTCCTTGTTCTTCTAAGCAGATGTAGTGATAACCCTAACACAGTATCAGACCCTAATACGCCCACAGAGCCCTGGATGCAAACTAGGGTTATAGATATTTCAGATGGCGATACCTTTTCCATTTACTACAAAAACCAAAGGTGGAAAGTAAGAGTATTGTATGTCGATTGTTTCGAGGTAACAAAAGGGACAAGATTAGCAGAGCAAGCTTCGAGAGCTGGAATATCGATTGATTCTGCACTGGCTTTGGGTTTGGAAGCCAAAAATTTTGCTAAAAAAATTTTGCTCAATAAAAAAGTGGAGTTAATAAGAGATTACAAAGAGCCAAATCTCGATGTATATGGTAGGCTCTTACGCATTGCCGTCGTCGATGGGATGCGGTACGATTCGCTTATAAAAGCAAAGGGGTTGGCAGCACCCGATAAATAACAATATGAAAAGGTTATTAAAGTATTTTGCTAAACTTATCCTATTCTTTTTAGCCTCAAGCATCTCAGTAGTAGTTGTTTATAAGTTTGTTCCACCTCCTTTCACTCCAATAATGATTTTAAGGGTTTTCGAAGGTTGGTTCGAGGGAGAAAATGTCGCAATCCGAAAACGGTGGGTTTCGTACGAGGATGTATCAAAAAACCTTTTTCGTGCTGTTGTCTCTGCCGAAGATGCAAGATTTATGAATCATAACGGCTTTGACTGGGATGCGATAGAAGCTGCCAGAAAATATAACGAATCCAGAAAAGGTAAAAGACTTCGTGGTGCTTCTACAATTTCGATGCAGACAGCAAAGAATGCATTTCTCTGGCACGGTAGGAACTACGTTCGCAAAGCTTTGGAAGCTTACTTTACTGTCTTAATAGAATTAACTTGGGGCAAAAAAAGGATATTGGAGGTCTATGTTAACATAATTGAATTTGGCAAAGGCATCTATGGTGTGCAGGCTGCATCGGAATATTTTTTTCACAAAGATGCAAAAGATTTAACTCGACGAGAAGCTGCATTACTTGCTGCCGTTTTGCCCAATCCTCGCCGATGGTCTCCGATTGCACCGACACCGTATATAGAGAAAAGAGTAGAATTTATACAAGGAAGAATGAATTCCGTCGTCATACCAAAATGAAGTTGTAACTTTTTAATTTTAAGTTTTGTTTTATCATGTTTTGTTGAATGTTTTGGAATTTAAAATGAAATTAAAATCAATCTTTACCCTTTTGGCTTTAATTATTGCTTCTTATTCAATTAATGCGAGAGATTTAGTTTTTGATTCGAATTTTTTCATTAATAATGGAAAATTTGAGATGTTATTAGGAAAAACTGAAAGTTTTGTTTTTGAGGTAAATTCTGCTGTTTTAAGAGAGATATTTACCTCTGATTACGAACATATTGTTATTAAGCAATTTCCTCTACCTAATTCACAAAAAATGGATTTAAAACTCGAAAGGGCAATGATACCCTTTGACCAAAATACAGAATTCTATGTTGGCAAGAAAGGTTCACTTATTAAAACCAAAGCTCCAACATTGATGGTATTATCTGGAAAAATTGTTGGGTTAGAAAATTCTTTCGTTTTCTTAACTGTCACTGAACTTGGTATATTTGGCACAATTCAAGAATCCGACGGCGTAGTACATTCAATTACGCCAAACATACACTCCAAAATGAATGAACATATCTTGCTCAATGCAAATGCGATTGTGTTAAATGAGGAGAACATTTTTAAATGTTTCACTGAAGATTTTGTTGGGAATTCAACTGAAGCAGAGGATTTAATTGAGTTTTATAAATATCAAGATGTTCCTTTAGCAAAGAAACCGTTACTTGAGGTAAGACTTGCATGTGAGGGAACTAATGATTTCTTTAAAATATTTGGAGATTCGAGAAGGGCACTTGCTTACATGACAGCAGTAATTGCCCAATCATCAAAAATATATCAAGAGTTTTTTAACGTAAGATTATACATTGGTTATGCTGTTGTGTGGGAAGACGAATGGGACGACCCTTATTATGGAACTAAGAATCTATCCGAGAAGTTGCAGAAAATGCCAAGCATCTGGCGCAATAAACCCATAGACAGAGCTTTGACTGTTCTTTTTGCTAATTTAGCAAATCAACCTTCTAATGAGACAGTTGCTGGAATTTCCTTTGGAGGAACTCCATATTATGGGAGCCTTTGCAATAAAGACTGGGGGTATTGTGTCCTTGGCATCAGAGGAAATGCTATGTATCCTACGCTCAATTATACATGGGATGTAAATGTTGCAACACACGAAATTGGGCATAATTTTTCTTTACCGCACACACACAATTGCTATTGGCAGCCAAATATGATTGATACTTGTGTTACTGGCGAGACTTACGGTGTTGGAGATGCCTGTATCAAGACAGGTCAACCTAAACCAAGACCTGGAACAATCATGAGTTATTGCCATTTGACCAACCCCACTCACTCAGTCCAATTAATCTTTCATCCACGCGAACTTCCTCTTGCTCGAACAGCTGCCGAGCGCTCTAAATGCGTATCACAGGTAACTACCCCTTACATATCCATACTAAATCCACTTGGCGACAAAACTTATGTATCCGGCGAAGTTCTCCCAATTCGCTGGACCTCTGCAAATGTAAATTATCTAACCATTTTCTTTTCATCAGACAAAGGGGCAACCTGGTCGTTAATTGCGGATAATGTTCCAGCTCCAGATTCTATATATTTGTGGACTTTACCTTTCATTAATACAAACAATGCACTAATCTACATTAGGGACAAAGGTAATCCGAATATTGCAGATACTTCTTTAAAGGTATTTTCAATTAAGTCCAAAACTTTACAGATTACATCCCCCACAGAAAATGAAGAATTTGCCATGGGCGAGACTATTAAAATTTCTTGGAATGCAATTCTTGTTGATACTTTTAATTTGTATTTCTCTCAGGATGCAGGTAAAAATTACAGTATTTTAGCATCGAATATGATACAAAATTATTATGAATTAATTGCCCCATCCATTAGTTCTGATGAGTGTAAATTTAAAGTCACATCCTCGGGTGGCAAGATTGTGGCTGAAAGCCCTTTATTCAAAATTGGAAATCCCATAGGAAATATTATATATCCAAACGGTGGAGAAGTTTTTTGTATAGGTGCAGCCTACACAATAAAATGGACAACAAAGTATGTAAATAAAATTGTCTTGGAATACTCTGTCGACAATGGTAAAAACTGGAAAAGAATTTCTCTTGGAAATCTTGATGCCAAGATCGGTAAATATGTGTGGAAAGTACCAAACAAAACTACCAATGAATGTTTAGTTAGAATTAAACCCACTTTTACAGATGTATCTATTGATGCGAGCGACAATGTTTTTGTCATTGATTCTTGCCAAGCAATAGGCGGCACCGTTGATAAAAACTTCCCTTCAAATGAATTTGTGAAAAATGTAAAATATAAAACTGATGAAAACCTACTTTTAATTGAGTTTGCAAATACTGAATTTTTACCTTCGACCCAAATATACATTACAGATCTATTGGGTAATATCATATATTCCGAGACATTAAATGTAAATTTCTTGGAAAATAATAGTAAAACGATTAAACTCTCTGGCTTTGCACAAGGAGTATTTTTTATCATTTTAAAGTTTGGTGGGCAAATGAGAACATTCTCGACTATAATAATAAAATAAAAAACTTCATTACTTGTAAATTTGAAGTAAAGATGCAATAAATTGCATCTTTACTTTTTTAAGATTGTAGGTGAATCATGGAGTGGTTAAATCAGCTTATAATTAAAACAATGCCGTTAGTTCCAAAAAGTATAATTCGAAAAATATCAAGTCGCTATATTGCTGGCGAGACATTAGAGGATGCAGTATGTGTAACAAAGAAATTGATGACCCTTGGGGGAATGTCGACAATCGATGTTTTGGGTGAATTCGTCACAACCAAAGAAATGGCTTTGCACGAAAGGCAAATGTGTTCGCTTGTACTCGATGCAATTAATGAAAATCATCTTGAATCTTATTTATCCATTAAACCTACTTCTCTCGGTTTGGGGATTGATTTTGATTTTGCCTACTCAAACATTAAAATGCTTGTTGAGAAAGCAAGCAGTTTAGGACTTTTTGTGCGTTTAGATATGGAGAATTCACCCTATACCGATAAAACGTTTGAAGTTTTTAAAAAATTGAGAAGCGAGGGATTTGAAAATGTTGGTATAGTTATTCAAGCCTATTTATATCGTAGTGAAAACGATATTAAGAAACTTGCCTCATACAAGCCATCGATTCGTTTATGTAAAGGAATTTATCGTGAATCGCCTTCTATCGCGATTCAAGATAGAGAAGGAATTCGGAATAACTACAAAAAGCTTTTACAACTAATATTTGAATTAGGATTGTATCCAGCAATAGCAACTCATGATGAGGATTTAATCAAATTTGCATTAGAACTCATACATAAGTATAATTTAAAGCGAGAAGATTACGAATTTCAGATGCTTCTTGGTGTGCGAGAAGATAGGAGAAATGAATTGCTTCGCAAAGGTCATCGATTACGAGTGTATGTTCCCTTTGGAAAAGATTGGTACGGTTATTCCACACGTAGATTGAAAGAGAACCCAGATATTGCTGGACATATCTTTAAAGCTTTATTTGTTAAAAATTAATTGATTACCTAAAATTTATTAAATTTGAATTTTTTTAATTTGGAGGTTTTATGAAATATTTTCGTGTCTGGCTGTTTGCATTTTTTTTCGTTTTTTTGATTTTTGTAGGTTGCGAGAAGAAAAAATCCTCGAAACTTCTTAATGAAAAATTAACTCAACAAAATTTTTTCACTCTAATTGAAAAAACTAAGAATGACTCTCTTCTTACCTTTGAAGAACTTGACCTATTCAATACCGCCATTGCTCGTTACAGTAATTTTGTCGATTCCTTGTATAACAAATCTGTCAAACAAATCATTGAGCAAGAGAGATTAAATCGCCGAAGGCAAGGCTTTATCAATCTCGCTACGAATGCAATATTAGCACATTCAAGATTTAGATATGATGGTTGGAAGCCAGTTGATATCAATGGGGCTCAGTTTAATGTTTTTACCTACACTATTTCAAATATTTCTAAAGTCAATATCAAAAAGGTAAGTGGATTTCTTCAATTTTTAACTGCAAATAATCAGCTCATTAGGGCATATAGAATAAATATCGACCAGGCAATACCTGCTGGTCAATTCACTCAATTCCAATCAACATTTCGTTTTGAGCAAGGGAATAGAAATGAGGAACTTTTGATAAAAGCTCTGAAAGAGTCGCCAAATCAAGTTTTTGTCTCTTGGAGACCCGTTTACTTTGAATTGGACAATGGGCAAAAAATTAAGTTAGAGGCAACGTAATTTTTAACCTGTTAATTCTGTATTATTCTTAAAGCTAGTG
>JBKBVP010000105.1:0-5626 GCA_046289495.1 Candidatus Kapaibacteriota bacterium
TTATTAATTTACTTTTTTCTTATCTTAGGAAAACACATTGAACATCCAGGACGTTTTAACTGTCTCGGAGTTAACTCGTCGAATCTCTGAATTGCTGCAGCAAGAGATAGGTTTTGTTGTTGTCCAAGGTGAAATATCGAATTTCAAACTACATAGTTCTGGCCACCGCTACTTTACTCTAAAAGATGAGGAGGCACAAATCAATTGTGTCTTTTGGCGAAACAAGCAGATCGATTTTGAATTGACCGACGGAATGAAAGTGGTTGTTTCTGGCTGGCTTACTGTTTTCCCTCAGCGTGGCCAATATCAAATTGATTGTGTTAATATTATTTCGATAGGAATTGGTGATTTATACCTAAAATTTGAGGCTTTAAAAAGAAAGTTGAGTGAAGAAGGTTTGTTTGATTCTAAATTTAAACAACCTATACCTACATTTCCATTAAATATTGGTATAGCTACATCACCGACTGGTGCGGCTATACAAGATATGATAAGTACACTTAGACGAAGAAATCCTTTGTGCAAAATATATTTTCGAGAAACTCTTGTGCAAGGGGAGGAAGCAAAATATGATATCGTCGAAGCGATTAAAGAGTTGAACCAATTACCACTTGATTTAATCATATTAGGTCGTGGTGGTGGCTCGCTTGAAGATTTATGGGCATTTAATGAGGAAGTTGTTGCTCGTGCAATATTCGAATCGAAAATCCCTATTATTTCGGCTGTCGGACACGAGACAGACTTTACCATTGCGGACTTTGTCGCTGATATGAGAGCACCGACACCGACTGCCGCTGCTGAATTAGCTACTCCTTTGACCATTGAGATGCTTGAAGATGAGGTTCGTTCATTGTTTGAGGAACTAAACAAGAAAATAGGTTTAATAATTGATAATTTGAAAGCAAATATTGAAATTATAATAAAATCTTATGCATTTAAAAAGATAGAAGATAGAGTTAGGTTTACATACCAACTGTTAGACGACTTAGATGAAAGATTGAATTCAAACATCGTTCGATATTTTCAAAAGAACAAAGACAATTTAGACGGGCTGATTAGACATTTTAAATCGCTTAATCCAGTAAGCCCTTTGGATAGGGGCTTCGCATTGTTAAAATCTCGTGGTAAGTTGATAGAAATTAGCGAAACGCTTGCGAAATATAGAAAGCTTGAAATTATTAGAAAAGACGAAACTGCATTTGTTAGAGTAGAGGAAATAAAGCCTCGTTTGCTTATTTAGGCTTTTGGGTGCGATTTGCGGTACTCCTCCAATATTTTTTGGATTGATAAATGAGTGTAAATTTGTGTAGATGATAGAGATGAATGTCCAAGCATCTCGCCAACAGAACGAATATCTGCCCCACGGTCGAGTAGGTGGGTTGCAAAAGTGTGTCGTAATGTATGTGGACTTTTCTGTGGTGCTGAAGTATATGTTTTAAGAAGGGAATTTACAATTCTATAGGCATCTACTGAAGAAAGTGGTTTCCCCGATTTAGTGATAAACAGTTTGTTTGTTTTGTTGCTATTGGGTAGTTTATTTCTTTGATTTAAATAATTTAGAATTGCATTTTTGGCTTTTGTGCCAATAGGAACGATTCTCTCTTTGTTTCCTTTTCCTAAAACCTTTATAGATACAGTTTTTTCGTTGATATCTGAGATTTTTAACTGTAAAGCTTCGGAAATTCTCAAGCCAGTTCCGTAAAGCAGTTCAATTAATGCGATATTTCGGGACTCGAGTGGATCGTCTGAAATAATTGCATCGAGTATTTTATTTATTTCATCGTTTGTTAGAAACGAGGGTACTTGCTTTTCAACTTTGGGCAATACAATTGTGCTGGCTGGGTTTGTTGGAATGTGCTCATTTTTATAGAGGTATTTAAAAAACGATTTTATTGCAGACAATTTTAACTTAATCGATTTCTTTGATAAATTTTGATAGTGTAGAAATGAGATAAATCTTCTGATGTGTGTAGATTGAACTTCGTAAACATTTAAATCTCTCTCAACTTCTTCTTTCAACAAGGTGTTGAATTGTCTCAAAGAGATAATATAAGTAGTAATGGTCTTTTGCGAGAACTTTTTCTCGTTTTTACAATATCTTATGAAATTTTCGATTGCTTCATCAAGATTCATTTAATTTAGATTTTATAAAAGCAAAATTAGTAATTAATTTCTTGCTGTTGAAATTTTGGGCATAAATATTTGTTTTTGTCTTTGAGGTCCATGACAAATGTAGCATTCCTTCTTTTGAGCAATTTTCTCGATTCCACCAGGGTGTATAAATTCTAAGCCATCAGAGGAGACAAATTCTTCTCCAGTTGGAATTTTTTGATAGTTAATTATATGACAGGCATTGCAATCGTTGGTTATGACCTTACCATTAGTTGGATTAACATGTTTACCATCGTGGCAGCGGAAGCAGCCTGGGCTATAAAGGTGTCCGAGATTTACTGGAAAACTTTTCCAATTAGCTTTCATTTCTGGGAAGTAATTTCCCATATAAATGTGATAAAATACATGCACAGCTTTCTCGATTTCCTTCTCCTTGTTGATCAATGCGTCTGGATAATATTCCTTGTAGAAACCATAAACGTAGTTTTTAATATCCTCGAAAGCAGTCTTTCTCGAACGCACATAGTTTTCTAAAACTTGAACACCAATATTTTTTATATAGGGTATCGACTTATCTATTTTCCCAGCAGAAAGGTAAAAGTTGATAGTTTGGTTTGGTTGTTTAAATGTATGTGAAGGTCTGTTGTGACAATCGATACAGTCGAATTTTCTTAATTCTTCCTTCGGCGGGCTTTTCAGCTTGTTGTCGAATTGAAATGAAGTATCAATGTATACGTTTTCTTCACCAGTTATTAATGAACGGGATTTAACCCAGGGAATAATTTGCCTGCTTTTATCCGAAGGCCAATAGGTAATTTCATTTGCTAAATACATATGCCAGTGAATTCCTTCGTTGTTCCCTGTTTCGGGACTACCACCGCCGACTTTTATTAGCATCGAAATCTTGTATTCAGAGTTATTTTCGTCGGATAAATAAAAGTCGTATCTTTTTCTTTTTTCACTGTAAAAATGTTTGGGCCAATGGCATTGTTCACAAGTTTCTTGTGATGGTCTTAAATTTTCCACTGGTGTAGGTATTGGTTTGGAGTAACTATTAAGAATGGTGGCAAAAACTTGACGAGTGCCGGAGAGTTTAGATTTGACAAACCAATCTGCTCCAGGACCGATATGACATTTTACACAGCCAACGCGCGAGTGAGGTGATTCCTTATATGTAGTATATTCCGGCTCCATCACTTTATGGCAAACCTCACCACAGAACTGGTCTGAATCGGTATATTCATAGGCTTTGAAAGTGCCAAATGATGTTGATATTAAAAGAATCAACCCACTAATGGAAAAGACAAGCGTTGCAACTTGGTGCTTAGGATTATTTAAGTCTATTATTGGAAGTGGTTTTTTTGCGCCTTTCGTGCTAAGTAGTCTCCTATTTTCTTTAAGAGCTCCAAAGACGACAAGTATCAAACCAAGAATGACAAAAGTAGGTAAAACTATGAATGTTATAATCCCCAGGTATGGATTGGTACTTTCGGCAAAGAACTCGATAATTGTCAGAAAAAGAATAATAGCAAAAGATAAAATCGAGATAAGAGCTCCAGCAAAAGTTGTCGGATTGTAGAAGACAGCGGGAAGAAGTCGCTTCTTTCTGTATGGCTGTCCAGGTTTCAAATAGACTTGGTGCGATTCTGTAAAAGAAAGTTTCCAACCAGTTATCATAGACTTAAAAAGCTCGCCCAATGATTTACCAGTTGTTCCAAGATAGATATGGACAATCATGAAAACGCTGAGGATGAATCCCACAACAGTATGTAATAAAGCCATTGGCCAAACACCACCGAGACCAAGGAACTCGTCCGGAGCTAATTCAGGGAACATCAACAGCCAGCCAGATATTATTATAAATGGGACAAAGATACCCATGATTAGAAAATAGGAAACCTGCTGGAGTGGGTTAAACTTGTTCTGTGGGGAGGTTTCGAACGGATGTGGCTCCCCAATAAAAATACCAATCAAATAAAAACGAAGCTGAATGTAAATTCTATCGAATAAACCTTTTAATTTAGGCAGGTAATGCTTATAGTTTTTTGTTAAAATGTTCTTTATGAAAAAGAATAGGTAGTTCAATGTTAGAAGGATACCACAAGTGTTGTGAATGATTATCGAAAGTCTAAAAGATAAAATGCCACTTTTAGGGTCGGAATAATGTAGACTGAGACCTGAAATAATTAAAAGTAGGAAAAGAAATGCATTAGTCCAATGCCAAAATCTAAGCCAAAATGGATAAAGGTAAATCTTTTTCATACTCACTCAAATGATTGATAAGACATTATGTAGCTAAGTATTATTAGTGCTTTTTTCTTCTTCTATAATAGGATGTTTGGCTGGGCGAAAATACCATCTTAAGATAATGTGCAACAAAAGAAGAACAATTACAATTCCAAAGAAAACAATGCTTATGAAATCAAGATATACATTTCTGGTAGTTCCAATTACATACGCATCGCTCAGGATAGTACCATTAATAAAGCCATATTTTTCCCTAGAGCGTGCTTTTTCGTGCTTATAAAGCTTTGTCATTAAAATTGAGTTTTTTGAATGACATTCTTCGCATTTTTTAACTGTTGCATCTCGAGGAAGTATATTGTGCGACAAATTGGGCGGTTCATACGAGGAATGGCAATCAACGCATCGGACAGTTTCCCAATGCCTTTGTAAATTAGGAAGCCAATCGTGAGCTTTGTTTAAAGTACTTAATTTATATTTTGCCATAAGGGTATCATTCGTGTGGCATCGCACACAAAAAACCATTTTATTCGATACAATGGTGTTAAAATTCATTCGATTTTGCTGGATTATTCTTTCCTCGACAATAGCCATCGGTCCGACCGAGTGCTCACCGTGGCAATAAGTACAACCGGGTACATCAGGATTACCTTTCAATAGTTCTACTCCATGTACACTTGAATGATACTCCTGCGTAATTGCTACGTGACATTTGCCACATACGCTTGATACCTTCGTTGGGTTGATGTTTGAATTTGGTGAGTTTGCTTTTTGTAGGTTATGTATTCCATGACAATCTATGCATACCGCTGCAAATTTATTCCCTCTTCGTAGGGCACTTCCGTGCACACTCTTATCATAATCGATTAAAGAACGGGCAAATTCATTGCCTTCTTGATTTATATGACATTTCAAACATAATTCTTCTTGCTTTAGTTTTAATTGAACTAAATCAGAGATGTGTTTTTGGGTAATTGGTTTTTGGTGGCAATAAATGCAAGTTGGGGCATTTGGATTATTCTTGTTTAATTCTACAAAATGTTGTGATTTTAAATGTTCTTCTTTTTCTTTTTTATGGCAAGAGCCGCAAAATACCGTTGATTGAGTAAAGTGTGTCTTGGAATAAGGATTCTTTGGGGAAAGCACATCGTGATAGCCGTGACATTTCTTGCAATTAACGTCGTCATTACCTCCTGTTCCATTAGCAAATTGCATTGAAGAATGAAATATATGTGATTTTGGTGCAGTATTATGACACGATAAGCAATTA
>JBKBVP010000106.1:0-5611 GCA_046289495.1 Candidatus Kapaibacteriota bacterium
TGCAATTTGATTAGCTCGGCACAAAGTATTAAACCCAAACCTGTACCTTGCTCGTTTTCAGTACCAACAGTCGAGACATTATGCTCAATTTTGAATAGTTTATCTTTTCGTTCCTTTTGTAAAGAATGATTTTTTGTTCTATGTTCTTCGGAAAGGGGAGTTGCTTAAATTGTTTTTTAATGAGTGCGAAATTTTGTTGGGAGAGCTTGAATTTTTCAATCTCATCGTCAAGCCCATACTCTTTTAAGTTTAAATTTATCTCACTAGATGAGTTATCAGGTTGGAAGAAATTTAAAAAATAGTGGTCATATGTGATAATTTTATTGCTGAAGTCGGCTAAAAACAATGGCATTGGGAATTCAGTTATTGCCTCGGTTATGGTTTTAGATTCATTTAAATTCTTTTCGATGTACGAAAGTAATTCTGGATAAAAGTTCTCGACAATCTCTTGATTTTTTAAAAAGTTTAGAAAATCAATCCAACTTGAAATCTCAAATTCAATCATATTGACCTAACACCTACCATCACCTCGAAAGAAAAAGTCAAGTAAAAATCATACCAAAATGTGACAATGGCGTAGACTGCTTAGAATTGAATACAACCTACGATGTTGAAAGCATGTTTAGAAGATGGTTAGGATTAGTTTTCTCTTATGAATACTAAAATTGAAGGGATAACCCAAGGGTATAAAAAATTTTATTTACAGAAATGTAGTCTGTTGCAAGTGAGAAATCAATGCTGAATAAATTATAAAAATCCAAGAAGGTAGGTTTGATAGAAAGACCTATGCCCCAAACAGTCATTGGAAATAATTTAAACAATCCTTCGGTTTCGCCAACAATCGTTATGCCACCACGGATTGTAAGTATATCAATAGGGGTTAGTTCCAATGCCAAGACAAAACTTGGGTATTTTTGGTATTGAATGAATTGCGCATCTAAGCTTATTAAGATAAATTCTGGTGGTGGTTGAACTAATGAATCTATCAATCCAATTTCATTTCTAAAAATTATGGTTTTTGGTTCCGATAAAGGAATCTCCGTGGCAATACCAGCCCGAAGACGAAATGGTATTGTGCTTTTCTCCTCGCGAGTATTAAATTTCAAAAACCCACCAATATTCTGAATACTTAGCCCGAAATTGAAAAAATTAAAGACATCGAATTTGGAACCAAAATCGAAAGCAAAGCCATATCCGCTGATACCACTTCCAGCAAGTGAATTGTTTAAGTATTTTGCTGTCGCTCCAAAACTTGCAGCACCAGTGGAGTAAGAAGTTCCAATAGCAATAGTGGTGAAATAATCCGTAAAGTTCCCTAAAACAATACCGGAAGAATTGGTGGCAGTGAATGTACCAGATTTAAAAGATGTAAGTGAAATCCCAATACCAAATTCTTCAAATGATTGACCATAAGAAAGGTTGGCGTAATTTCTTCCGTATTCAAGTTGGGACAAGGATAAAATTATCATCGGCACTGGAGCGCAAGAAGCAAATCCAGCAGGGTTGTAAAAAATCGTCATTGGGTCATTAGAAACAGCAGTAAAAGCTCCAGCAAGAGCAATTTGCCTTGCGCCCGTTTCTTTGTAAAGATATGAACCAGCATAACCACCACCGCTGGTTTGGGAATACAAACTTGAATAAGTTTGAAGCATTATTATTAAACAAATTGAAAAAATTCCAAGTTTGATGGTTGGGATTTTCATTTTGTAATAACTAATTTTTCCCGTAATCTAAAATTATCACCATAGACAACAAGCAAAAAAATTCCTTTTGGAAGTTCGTTTGTTGAGAATTCGTAAGGTTGCGTTGGGTCCTTTGGCTTGCCGTCGTAAATCTCGAGCACTTTTTTCCCAAGCAAGTTGTAAATCCAAATTTTTATTCTTTGTTCTTTATTTTCCACTTGTAAATAAATTGCCATCTTGTCCCCTTTGTCTACTTCGCGAATAGAAATAATTCTATTTGATTTTGAAAAAGTGGTATCATTTTTAATTTCAAAATATTTACCATTTTCTTTTCCAGTTTCTTTCTTTGTTAGTGGTTGAGCAAATTTTATGCCAACGAGAAAATTTTCCATTGTGAAAATTCGCTCGGGGAAGTATAAGCAAGTGTCATAGAAGTGAAGCGGGTTTCTTTCAAAGTTTAAAAGATAGTAGTGCGCATCTTTTCTTTGGCTAAAAGTGTTTGTGCTGGTGAATATTGCAACTATTAAAAATAAAAAAATTGTAAAAAATTTTCTAATAGCCATTTTGAATGTTATTCTCAAAACCAACTTATAAAGACAATTGCTAAATATTTTTAGTTTAAGCATTTCTAATTCTTTTTTTTGGGAAAAAACTTTTCAAAAAGGCTTTTGTGTAAATCTGTGTTCTTTTCAATTGCTTCAATATTTTTCTTGGCAAGCAAGGAGGCTTTGTTTATCCTTAAATTCTTTGCTAATTCTTCGAGCTTTTCGGTGTCTGTAGGGATTAATCTGGTTTCAACCTGTTCAAATTTTTTCTTAATCAATTCTAATTGCTCCTTTTGAATTTGCATTGCCACTTCCAATCGTGGGGGATATTTTTTCGGTGCTCCTTTCAGGTTATTTTTTTCGGAAATTTCTTGTTCGGATTTCTTAGATACAATGATTTGTTCAACAAGTTCTTTTATATTTCTGTTGAATTTTGCATACTCTTCTTTTTGTTGTACTTTGGATTCTTTGTCCGATTCCTCTTTAGATATCTCATCGGTTTTCTTGTGTAGTTTTGCGGCTAATTGGCTAGGTGTAGTCTTCCTCTTCTCGTTCAATAATTCTTCTTCGAACTTTTTCTTAATTTGATGTAATTTTTTTTCTTTTTTCCATTTCAAGTACAAAGAAAAGAGTAAAATCGCAACAAGGAGAATCGAAACAGTTAAGAAAATTATAATTTTTTGAATTATCAAATAGTTATTGGTTTGCTTATTGGCATTTGTTTGATTAATTACAATCGGCTCCGTAGTCTTCGTAGTATCCTGTGCAACATCTATCGTATTATCAATTTTTTCTTCGTCTTCTGCAAATATATCTTGAACATTTTTAAAAATTGAATCTTTTAACTCAGGCTCAATTCGTATGAAATAGAAATTGCTTATATCCTGATTTGACAGAAATTGGGACCTAAATTTTTGATAATCGGATTTTTTCTCCATTAGGTAATACGACTGAGCAAGAGCAGCATAGACATCAGGAATATTACACCCAAGATTTATAGCTTTATGTAATATCGTTGCTGCATCTTCGGGTAAATTGGATTTAAGATAAAGGTAGCCTAAAAAATACCCAGCATTAGCAAAATTGTTTTTGAATGACTTTTCGAAATAATTTCTTGCGACAGCCAAATTGTTTGTAAGTGATAGTTGACCCATTCGGTAAGTGTCTTCTTCTGGCGAAAGTGAATTCCAATCAAATACTTCGATCATTATTGCTTGGGAAAATTCCAAAGGTACAATAGAAAACCCCCGTGGGGATTTTAAATATAAATTGAATTCAAGATGGCTTGCGTAGGATTTTAATTCGGCTTTTTTAATTATCCCATCCGAAATTACAGTGTCTATATTAATTTTTGCCGTAGCGTCGTAAATAGTTATAGAAATCAATGTTTTGTCTTGATTTAGGAATGCATTATGATCATTTGGGATTTTATCAAAATAAATCGTTAATCGATTTAAAGGGTTAATTTTCATTTTTACATACTCGGAGGCTATCAGGGGCAAAGATAAACTAACTGGAAGTACAAAAATTAAATAAATGTAAATTTTAGAAACAAAATACATTTTTTTTATATCCAACAAAAATGTATAGTAAATTTAAGAAAAAATTATGTAAGAAATCATTAAAAGTGTTAAATTTACTTTTTGACGAGCGATATGATGAATTAATATGAGCAGGATAATTGCCTTGCTAACAGATTTTGGATTGGATGATAATTACGTTGGAATTATGAAGGGTACAATTCTGACTATAAACCCCAATGTTGTAATTATTGATATTACCCATTCAATAGAACCGGGAAATATTCGACAAGCTGCATTTGTTTTGATGACTTCCATTAATTACTTCCCCGAGGAGACAATTTTTGTTGCTGTTGTCGACCCAACCGTGGGCTCCAATAGAAATGCTCTTTGTGTTAGAGCAGGGAATTACTATTTCGTTGCACCAGACAATGGTATTTTAACATATTCCTTGCAACAGTTTAAAAATTCTAAAATTCACGTTTTCTCGAATGAAAAGTACCAGTTGGAAAATCCAAGTAAAACTTTTCACGGCAGAGATATTTTCGCACCTATGGCAGCCTATATCGCAAAAAATGTGGATATAACTGAATTTGGCGAGGAATTGAAGGAAACAAAAATTGTTAAACTTCCGCCTTTGAAATGCTTTTATGATAGTCAAGGTAATTTAATTGGCGAAGTGGTTCACATAGACAAATTTGGCAACATTGTGACTTCCCTCAGTTCCCGAGCTTTGGGAATTAATTTACACAATATTTTGAAACAAGATTTAAAGTGGAAATTTGAAATTGGTCACACAAAGATTAAAAATATTAGTATGACTTACACGGATGTAGACGAAGGCGAGTATCTTGCATATATCGGTAGTAGCGGTTTTCTTGAAATAGCTATTCGTAATGGAAATGCTGCAAAAATGATTGGTGCCTATCTTGGGCAATTAGTGTGTGCAAAAAAAGTAGGGATTTTTGAACAATTCACATAAATGACTATGAAAAGGTTTATTCTTTTGGCTTTTATGTATATGGTTATTCCTTTTCTCTCGTACTCCTTAGATGTGATTGTTCAACGTGATAATGGTACCCCACGACTTGCTGGTTACGTTGAGCGCTACTTCTGGGAGGAGAGTAAGATTATAAAGCCGGATGGACCGTGCGTTGTAAAAAAGGTTCTTATTTATTATGTAGGTGATACTCCAAATACAGACACGATATACATTGTTGGCGACCCTTCCGAAGGTTACCTACCACCGACTCTGTGGGTTGTTCATTACAATCAATTGACGAGCCCAATAGTATTTAACTATCCTGGCAAACCTGGTTGGTATGAGTTCGAAATCACTGATGTGGTTCTTGGTGGTTTGGACAGAATTGTAATTCAGCATAGGTTAAATCAAAAAGGACCTTGGTTTGCCATCGACAATGATGGTATCTCGAAGCCATTTTCCTCTTTTCTTATGAATCCATTCGAAAATAATTCTCTGGGTGGGCCGGGTAATTACTATCTTGCAAGTGGTGATTTCTTGGTTAGGATTGTGGTTGAATATCTTTACCCAAAGGATAGTACCTCGAAAAAACCACCGTTTCCAACTTTCGTAGATGTTACAAAAGAATGTTTATTGTTAGCAAAAAATCTTGATTTTAGTCGTCACAGTGATGTTAGTGTTGTAGATTGGAATAGCGACGGCTTGGATGATATCGCTATTGGCAGCAATTTTTTTCAAAACAATGGTGAAGGCAGCTTCTCCGACGTCTCGGCACAAATTCGAATTAATGCTTCTATGACCTCTTGGGGTGATTTTAATAATGATGGCTATATCGACTGCTATGCACTACTTAATGGCGATTATAATGAAAACACCAAAATG
>JBKBVP010000107.1:0-5611 GCA_046289495.1 Candidatus Kapaibacteriota bacterium
TCGGGCGCCGCTACAGCAAAGTTGCTTAAGTTCAACTGGAAGATTCTTCTAATTAAAACTGGCGAGGCATAGAGATGGTCGAAGGGTATATCGAAAAACCCTTGAATTTGCGAGCTATGCAAATCAATGGTGATTACTCTGTCGGCACCAGCTCGTGTGATTAAATTGGCTATGAGTTTGGCGCTTATTGATACTCGAGGTTGGTCTTTCCTATCCTGCCTGGCATAGGCAAAGTAAGGTATTACTGCAGTGACTCTACGAGCAGAGGCTCTCTTGGCTGCATCAATAAGAAGCAAAAGCTCCAAAAGGTTTTCGGCTGGTGCTTGTGTTGATTGTATGATAAATAGGTCTACACCCCGGATATTTTCCTCGTATTTGACCCAAATTTCACCATCACTGAAATTTTTAATGTTGACATCTGTTAGCTCGACTCCTATGTAGTCTGCAATTCGTTGAGCTAAACTTATGTTCGACCTACCACTTGCTATTTTAAAATCCAGCATTGTATATTAACAAAAATAAAGCAGGGATGGCAGGATTCGAACCTGCGAATGTCGGCTCCAAAGGCCGATGCCTTAAACCACTTGGCTACATCCCTGTATGAAAATACAAATTTAAGAAAAATTTTAAAAAGATACAAAAGAGTGAAAAATAAAATTTTCCGATTTCAATTTTTTCTTCAGTACAATTAAATTTTATCAATTTTGGATTTCTTTTTAGTGTATTAATCCTGCGGAGTATTAAAAAAAATTCATTTACCAACACAATGGTTCGATTTGGAAAATTCTTTGAAGATTAACAAATCAAATAATTCTATAGCAACGGTGATGACAACAATGACATGATAGTTACAAAATTTTAAATCTATAGAGTGAAATTTGTTATTATTCCTAATTTTGTTTTTATGTGTTTTGAATTTTAGGAAAATTATGGAAAAAAGAAAATTTGCTGTAATGGATGGAAACGAAGCTGCTGCTTATGTGGCTTTTCGTGTCAATGAAGTTATTGCTATCTACCCGATTACACCTTCTTCGAATATGGGTGAGTGGTGCGATGAATGGGCTGCTAAAGGATACAAAAATATTTGGGGAGTAACTCCAACAGTTGTTGAAATGCAAAGCGAAGCTGGTGCAGCTGGCGCTGTCCACGGTGCTCTTCAAGCTGGTGCTCTGACGACTACCTTCACTGCCTCGCAGGGTCTATTGTTGAAAATACCAAATATGTTCAAGATTGCTGGCGAGCTTACACCCACTGTTTTCAACATTAGTGCCCGAACTGTTGCAACTCATGCATTGTCCATTTTTGGCGACCACAGCGATGTTATGGCTGCTCGGACAACTGGATTTGCCATGATGGCTTCTGGCTCTGTTCAAGAGGTTATGGATTTGGGCTTGATTTCTTATGCATCCTCCTTAAAGTCTCGGATTCCGGTAATACACTTCTTCGATGGTTTTCGAACATCCCACGAAGAAAATAAAATCGAAGTAGTCCCAGACGAAATAATGAGGGAAATGATCCCCGATGAACTTGTGAAAGAGCATCGAAACAGAGCTTTGAATCCGGAACGACCTTTCATCCGTGGGACAGCTCAAAACCCTGATGTCTTTTTCCAAAATCGTGAGACAGTTAATAGATTCTATCTTGCCTGCCCAGATGTGGTCCAGGAGCAGATGGATAAATTTGCTGCTTTATCCGGTAGACAATATCATCTCTTCGATTACTACGGTCATCCACAGGCAGAACGAGTTATTGTTATAATGGCAAGTGGTGGCGAGACTGCAGAGGAAACTGTTAAATATCTTGTAAATAATTACGATGAAAAGGTCGGTGTTGTTCGCGTTAGATTGTTTAGACCATTTAGTGTAAAGCATTTTATTGATGCTCTTCCATCAACCGTAAAAGCTATTGCTGTGTTGGATAGGACAAAAGAGCCGGGTGCTGTTGGCGAACCATTGTATCAAGATGTTGTAAGTGCTATTTACGAGCATTTCCGAGATGGGTCTGTAAAATTTAAGCAATTTCCCGAAATTGTTGGTGGCCGTTATGGGCTTTCCTCCAAAGAATTTACACCTGCTATGGTAAAGGCAGTTTTAGACAACCTGAAGCAGAAGAATCCCAAAAATCATTTTACAGTCGGAATCATCGATGATGTTACATTTACTAGTTTGGAATTCGACCCGAATTTCTCCATTGAATCGGATAAAGTGGTTCGCGCTATGTTCTTTGGTCTGGGCTCCGATGGAACTGTTGGGGCGAATAAAAATTCTGTTAAAATCATTGGCGAGCACACCAATCTTTATGCCCAAGGGTATTATGTCTACGATTCCAAAAAAGCTGGAACACTGACTGTTTCGCACCTCAGATTTGGTCCCGAGCCAATAAGAGCACCATATCTTATTTCGCAAGCCAATTTTGTTGCTTGCCATCAAACCGTTTTCATTGAAAAATATCATCTATTGGATAATCTCGTCAAAGGTGGAACATTTCTTATTAATGCACCATTCGAAGGCGAGGAACTTTGGAATTTCTTTCCAAAATCTGTTCAAGAGCAGATTTTAGAGAAAAATATTCGTGTCTTTTACATTGATGCTCAGAAAGTAGCAGAAAGCAGCGGGATGGGACGTCGTATCAATACAGTGATGCAAACTTGTTTCTTTGCAATTTCTGGCATCTTACCGAGAGAAGAAGCAATACAGGCAATCAAGGATTCTATCGTTCGAACTTATGGAAAGAAAGGCGAAGAAATTGTTCATATGAATATACAAGCTGTTGAAAATACCCTGGATAATTTGAAGGAATTGCAAGTCCCACAAAAGATAACAGCTACCCACGATATTCGACCACCTGTGCCAGATTATGCCCCCGAATTTGTTCGAAAGGTCGAAGGACCAATTATTGCTGGTCGTGGCGATTGGCTACCAGTAAGCTTTTTTCCAGTTGATGGGACTTGGCCTACCGCAACGACACAATATGAAAAAAGAAACATTGCTCTTGAGATACCCGTCTGGGATGAAAACATTTGCATCCAATGTGGCAAATGCGCTTTCGTTTGCCCACATGCTACAATTAGAATTAAAGTGTACGAGCCGCAGTATCTCGAAAATGCTCCCGCCACTTTTAAATTTACCAATGCAAGAGATAAAGAATTCGCTGGTTTGAAATATACAATTCAGGTAGCTCCCGAGGATTGTACTGGTTGTGGAGTATGCGTAGAAGTCTGTCCAGCAAAGGACAAAACCAATCCCAAGCGAAAAGCACTAAATATGGAGCCTCAATTACCACTTAGGAGGCAAGAAGCGGAAAACTGGGATTTCTTCCTTCGAATACCAGATTTCGAGAGGACAAAGATAAAAGTCTCCAACATTCGACAGCAGCAGTTGCAGAGACCTTTGTTTGAGTTTTCTGGAGCTTGTGCTGGCTGTGGTGAAACACCATACGTAAAATTACTTTCACAATTATTTGGCGATCGAGCTATAATTGCAAATGCAACTGGTTGTTCTTCGATTTATGGTGGAAATTTACCAACCACTCCTTGGGCAAAGGATGAGAATGGGCGTGGTCCAGCTTGGTCTAATTCTCTCTTCGAGGATAATGCTGAATTCGGCTTTGGTTTTAGACTTGCCATTGACAAACAAAAGGAGATTGCAATTAACTTGCTGAAATCTTTAGCACCGCAAATTGGTGAGCAACTTGTCGAGGAACTTATTAATGCCCCGCAGAAAAATGAAGCAGATATCTACGAGCAAAGAGAAAGAGTAAAGATTTTGCTACAGAAGTTAAAAGAAATTCCAACTGCTGAAGCCAGAAAATTAGAGACAATTGCTGATTATCTGGTCAAAAAGAGCGTTTGGATTGTTGGTGGCGACGGCTGGGCATACGATATTGGTTATGGCGGTCTCGACCATGTAATTGCAATGGGTAAGGATGTAAATCTACTTGTTCTTGATACTGAAGTGTATTCTAATACTGGTGGACAAGCATCTAAATCAACCCCCATAGGTGCAGTTGCAAAGTTTGCTGCAAATGGTAGGCCAGCATTTAAGAAGGACCTCGGCTGGATGGCAATGAGCTACGGTAATGTTTACGTTGCTACTGTAGCTTTTGGAGCAAAAGATGAGCATACTTTGAAAGCCTTCCTCGAAGCTGAAGCTTACGAAGGGCCTTCCATAATCATTGCTTACTCACATTGTATTGCTCATGGCATCGATATGAGTGCGCCTCTTAAACAACATAAGCTTGCAGTTGATACTGGTCAGTGGATTTTGTATCGTTACAATCCCGATTTAAGCAAAGAGGGAAAAAATCCATTGATTTTGGACTCGAAAGAACCATCTGTTCCCATTTCCCAATACATGGCTTCGGAAATTCGATTCCGAATGCTTGCACAAAGCAAACCAGAGCTGGCAAAATTCTTGCAAGAGCAAGCCCAGTTGAATGTGAAAAGAAGATATGAAATGTTTAAACATCTTGCTGAATTAAAGTTAAATTCAAATGTATGAAAAAGTTTTAATTGCAATGTATAAATTTTTAGGCTCTCCTTCTTTAAGGAGAGCCTCGGAGAAAATTAACAAATCAATGAAGGAGAATTCATGGAACTAACAACAAATTATATGGGTTTGACTTTAAAGTCGCCATTAGTTGCTTCTGCTTCCCCTTTAACAGAGGATTTAAAAGGAATTAAAAAGCTCGAAGATGCCGGTGCTTCGGCTGTCGTCCTACCCTCGATTTTCGAGGAACAGCTTCGCACTGAACAGCTCGATCTGCATTATTTTACAACTCAAGGAACTTATTCTTATGCCGAGTCTCTGACTTATTTTCCCGAGATGAATGAGTATCGATTTGTCACCGAGCAGTATTTAGAGTTGATTAGGAAAGCAAAAGAGAGTGTTTCCATACCAATTATAGCAAGTTTAAATGGTGCAACTTCTGGGGGCTGGCTTGATTTTGCAAAAAAAATTGAGCAAGCTGGTGCCGATGCTCTTGAATTGAATATTTATTTTATTCCAACAAATCCCGACGAAACAAGCCAAGAGTTGGAAAGCTCTTACTTAGAAATCATCAAGGCTGTGCGGGCCTCCGTAAAAATACCCCTTGCCGTGAAGTTAAGCCCCTTTTTCTCAAATTTCGCCAATTTCGCTAAAAAAGTCGAACAAGTTGGTGCAAATGCCTTAGTGTTGTTCAATAGGTTTTATCAGCCAGATATAGACTTGGAAAACCTCATAGTTCGTCCCTCGATACATCTTAGCACATCTCACGCAAATCGTTTACCAATGCGCTGGATTGCCATTTTGAAGAACAAGGTAAATCTTGATTTTGCTGCAACCAGTGGCATCCATACCTCTGATGATGTAATCAAAATGCTCCTTGTGGGTGCAAATGTAACAATGCTTTGCTCCGCTTTGCTGAAGAACGGTGTCTATTACCTTTTGCAATTAGAGCGAGAAATTGTTGAATGGATGCAGGAGCATCATTACGAAAGTGTTAAACAAATGATTGGTGTGATGTCCCAGGAGAGAACGCCAAATCCCAGCGAATACGAAAGAGTACAATATATCAAAGCTATCTCTTCGTACAAAATTTAATTAGGATTACAAGTATAGAAAATTCAGAT
>JBKBVP010000108.1:0-5599 GCA_046289495.1 Candidatus Kapaibacteriota bacterium
GGTGGCTTTAAATTCTTTAATTCAAGATACCAAAGTTGGGATTATCCAAATAAATATTATCGTAAAAACCTTGTGCTCTCTGGAATACTATCATTGGCAAAATTCGAAAGACAATACTTTATTGAATTTGAGGATGATAAATAAAAGTTTTAACGTTTCGTCAATTCAATTGAACTAAATTTTGGAAATAATGAGCGGGCAACCAAAAAAATTTTCGAGTAGAGTACAAGATATATTACGATATCTTCAAGAGGAAGCATCGAATTTGGATAATGATTTTCTTGGCACGGAGCACTTTTTGTTGGGTATAATTCGCGAAGGCGAGGGTATCGCTGTGAAAATTTTAAAAAATCTCGGTGTCGACCTTGAAGAGTTGCGAAAACTAATTGTTGAAAAAGTTAAGGGAAATAAAGTAGGTAACTTCAATAAAACATTTCCCATAAGCAAGCAATTAGAAGCTATTCTTCGCCAAAGTGAATTTGAAGCGAAAGCTTATAAATCTGACATTATTGGTACGGAGCACATACTCCTGGCAATACTGCGCCATCAAAGTAACCAAGCTAAGGAATTTTTGGAAGCATATAATATCGACTACGATAAGGTTAAAACTGAACTAAACAACATCTTAAGTGGTCGTACATGGGATCCAACCTCTCATCGTTCCTCTATAGAAACAAAACAACCGAGGGTAACTATGAAAGAAAAAGTAAAAACCCCTGTATTAGATAATTTTGGGCGAGATTTGACGAAACTTGCAATGGAAGACAAACTCGACCCAATAATCGGTCGTGAAAAAGAAATTCAAAGAGTTTCTCAAATTTTAGCCCGTCGGAAGAAAAACAACCCAGTTCTCATTGGAGAACCTGGTGTTGGCAAAACCGCAATTGTCGAAGGATTAGCTTTGCGCATTGTGCAAAGGAAGGTACCCCGCACGTTATTAGACAAGCGTATCGTAAGTTTAGACCTTGCTTCCCTTGTTGCTGGCACTAAATATCGCGGGCAATTTGAGGAGAGAATGAAAGCCCTTTTAAATGAATTAGAACGCGCAAGAGATGTGATTCTGTTTATAGATGAATTGCACACCATTGTCGGTGCCGGCGGTGCTTCCGGTTCTCTTGATGCTTCGAACATCTTCAAGCCAGCTTTATCTCGCGGAGAGATTCAATGCATAGGTGCTACTACCTTAGACGAGTATCGCCAATACATCGAAAAGGATGGTGCTCTCGAACGAAGGTTCCAAAAAGTTCTTATCGACCCACCCACTTCTTCGGAAACACGTGAAATTCTTGAAAAAATCAAAGACCGTTACGAAGAACATCACAATGTGAAATATACTCCAGATGCAATTGAAGCTTGTGTCCGATTATCGGATAGATACATTACAGATAGGTACTTCCCCGATAAAGCAATAGATGTCCTCGACGAGGCTGGCGCTCGTGTACACCTTGCAAACATAAGTGTTCCCAAAAATATCATAGAGCTGGAAGAAAAAATTGAAGAGATTCGAAGGCAAAAGAATTTTGTTGTTAAAAGCCAGAATTTTGAAGAAGCTGCACGACTGCGCGACCTCGAAAAACGATTGCAATCGGACCTCGAAAAAGCAAAGCTGGAATGGGAGGTAAAATCCAGTGAAACTTACTTCCCCGTAACCGAAGATGACGTTGCAGATGTTGTCTCGATGATGACTGGTATACCTGTAAACAAGATTGCAGAAAGCGAAACGGAAAAGCTTATGAAATTACCAGAGGAATTGAAAAAATATGTTGTTGGTCAGGACGAAGCAATAGACCATTTAACAAAAGCAATTAGGCGCGCAAGAGCAGGATTAAAAGACCCACGTAGACCTATTGGCTCTTTTATGTTTTTAGGCCCTACAGGTGTTGGTAAAACAGAGCTTGCCAAAGCATTAGCAAGAGTATTGTTCAATAGCGAAGATGCCTTAATTCGTATAGATATGAGTGAATACATGGAGAAATTCTCTGTATCTCGCCTCGTGGGTGCCCCGCCCGGCTACGTTGGTTACGAAGAAGGCGGGCAACTTACCGAAAAAGTCCGCCGCAGACCCTACAGCATTGTCCTTTTAGATGAAATAGAAAAAGCTCATCCCGAGGTCTTTAATATTCTCCTTCAAGTATTCGATGATGGTATTCTAACCGATGGTCTTGGGCGACGTGTCGATTTTAAAAACACTGTGATTATTATGACCTCGAATGTTGGAACAAAAGATTTGAAAATTGGTTCAAAACTTGGCTTTGTCGAGCCTACAAACGAAGACGAATACTTTTCGATTAAATCATCCATTGAAGATGCTATTAAGCGTCTATTCAATCCTGAATTCATCAATAGAATCGACGATTTCATAATATTTAGAAAATTAACAAAAGACCATATATATCAAATAATAGATATTCAACTCGAAGAGTTGCGAAAGAGATTGAAGGATAGAAGTTTGAGTTTGGAACTAACAAAACAAGCAAAAGACTTCTTAGTCGAAAAAGGTTACGACGAAAAATATGGTGCCAGACCACTAAAACGCGCTTTAATGCAATTTGTCGAAGACGAGCTTGCAGAAGTACTTCTGGTTAGAAAAGAAAAACCAGGTACCAAGATCATTGGCGACCTTGACCCAGATAAGAAAAAATTGCGCTTTGAATTCATAGAGCCTGAAAATGAACCAGAAAATACTTTGCCAGAATTGAACTTAGACAATATCTTATTCGGCGAAGATGCTATTGAAAATAAAGTTGAGAATGATTATCCGGATTTAAACTAATTGTAGCATATTTAAAGAAACAAGTTTAATTTCGAGTTTCCAAAAAATTCGTTTTCTGCTTTCTGAAGTTGTTTTCCACTGACTTGAAATTTTTTGTTGAATATATTCGATGTGTCTTAATAATTTACTTGTCTTTATTGTTATTGTTTATTCTCTTTGCAACTCCAGAGCCAAGGATACTTATATCCGAAAAGGTAGGATTTCCACTGTAGAAAACGTTGCCAGAACCATTGATATTTATATACAGTTTTTCTATGCTGTGAACATAAACATCACCGGAGCCATTAATTTTTACTTCTACACTCTTGGCAGTTAATTTCGAAGCATTTAAATCCCCGCTACCATTGATTGTGGCATTAAGTATATTTGAAATACCCCCGAAACGAATATCCCCACTTCCATTTACTTTAATTCTTACAATTTGGGCTTTGATACTATCAATCTGTACATCACCAGAACCATCTATTTTAATTGAGAAATCATCAGAAATAATTGGAGTTTGCGCAATAACATCCGAACTACCATTGATTTCAATGTTATTATAAGATGGACTGGTTAGGGAAATTTCTAATTTTCTTGGGCACAAACCTTTCTCAGATGTCAACGTCAAAACTTCATTATTCACATCTACGATGATTGCATCCAGCAAGTTGTCGTCTGTTTCAATTTCTATCTTTGAAGTAGAGTCTTGAATGATAAATATTTTTGCAGAAACATCAGAGATTATATTTTTAAAATTGGGTAATTCATAAGTTTGTTTGGCTATTCGCCCACTCCCCTCTGTACAAAGATAAATTCCTACACAACTTGAAAGTCCAAAAACAAGTAGAATAAATAAGTTAACACGAAAAATTTTCATTATTTCAATCTTAGAATTATTCAATTTTACTACGATTTTACGGAGAAAAAGTTTCAAATTTTTCGTCTACCGATACAAATGTACTCGAAGCCATGTTGGTCCATCTCTTCAAAAGTGTAAAGATTGCGACCATCGAAAATAACCGGGCTTTTCATCAAAGATTTCATTTTTGGGAAATCCGGGTTTCTAAAAACAGTCCACTCTGTCGCAATAATGAGAGCATTAGCATATTGCAAGCAATTATACATATCTTGCGCATATTGGATTTTTTTTCCGTAGACTTTTTTTGTGTTTTCCATTGCCTCGGGGTCGTATGCTGTAATTTTTGCGCCTTTTTCCAAAAGGGCATCAATAACTTTAAAAGATGGTGCTTCTCGCACGTCGTCGGTATTGGGTTTGAAAGATAGACCCCAAATGGCAAATTTCAGATTTTGAACATTTCCGTTGAAATAGTTAAGTATTTTGTATATGAACCTTTGGATTTGTTTTTGGTTGACTTCGTAGGTAGCTTTTGCGATTGTCAAGGGTGTTCCCACCTCTTCAGCTGAATTGATTAATGCTCGGAGGTCTTTTGGGAAGCAAGAGCCGCCAAATCCGATTCCAGCAAATAGAAATCTTTTACCAATACGGCTATCAGAGCCAATACCAATTCGTACCTTTTCAATATCTGCACCGACCGCTTCGCAAAATGCAGATAGGTCGTTCATAAACGAAATTTTAGTTGCAAGAAATGCATTGGCAGCATACTTTACTACCTCGGCTGTTCTCTCGTCGAATACATATATTGGATTACCGCTTCGTACAAATGGTTCGTAAAGGTCCCGTAAGACATCCTCGGCTAATTTGCTCCGCGTTCCTATGATTATTCGCTCTGGTTTCATAGAGTCCTCTACTGCAAACCCCTCGCGTAAAAATTCTGGATTACTTGCTACATCGACATTGTTGCCAGGGTAGATTTCGTTGAATATTTTCTTTACTTTGTCTGCGGTCCCAACTGGTACGGTACTTTTGTTGACAATAACACGATGTTCAGAAATGTTGTGTTTTTTGAAAATTTTTGCGATTTGTTCTGCAACTTTAAGTAGATGAGTCAAATCCGCAGAGCCATCTTCGTTTGGCGGAGTGGGAAGGCACAAAAATATTATCTGCGAGTAGATTACCGCTTCTTCTAAATTTGTTGTGAAACGTAATCTCCCATCTTTAACATTTTTTTGTAAAAGAATTTCAAGCCCTGGTTCATAAATTGTTGGTATGGCTTTGTTTAATTTCTGGACCTTTTCTTTGTCTATGTCGACACAGACAACGTTATTCCCCGTTGCAGCAAAAGCTGTACCAGAGACTAATCCAACATATCCAGTTCCTATAATGCAAATCTTATGAGCCATTTACATACCCGTATTTTTATGTATCAAGCCAAATATGTTTTCTATCTTGTTCAAAATCTTTGCATTTTCAAAATTAACTCGTATCAGGAGGAAAACGCTAAGGAATGTTATAATTATATTCCCAAGCCACATACTTAGAACAGGGGACATAAGACCACGGTCTGCCAATTTTTCTCCGCCAATCAAGCAAGCCCAGTAGAATATGTAGAACCCCAACGAAATAGATGCGGAAATCCCGAAGTTGCCGCGGCGGGAAATCAGCCCAAGGGGACAGCCTACAAGTGCAAATACTATGCAAGCAAATGGAATTGCGTATTTTTTGTGGATTTCTACTTCATACTGCCTGGCACGGGATTCGTAATCACTTAGCTTAAACATCTCCGTTGAAATTTGATTCTCCATATAAGAAAAGTCTTGCTTGATAAGCTCGGCTAATTCCGATTCTGTGAAATGATTGTCTTTGTGAAATTCTTTCACAAGCTTTGGCGGAGATGTAATTAATTTTTTAATTTTACTTTCACTCTCTTGAACTATTTTTTTCGATTCATCAACGATTTGCTGCATATCTTTGATGCGCATTTC
>JBKBVP010000109.1:0-5505 GCA_046289495.1 Candidatus Kapaibacteriota bacterium
CAAACGTGAAATTAATCCTACGGAATTGAAGAAAAATCTTGAGCAGCGAGGAATAATCATTAAAACTCCTAGCTTGAGCTCTCTCTCCGAAGAGGCACCGCAAGCATATAAAGATATAGAAACAGTGGTTACAGTGGTCCAGAACTTAGGAATTGCAAGGATAATATCGAAATTAAAACCACTTGCAGTAATAAAAGGCTGAGGGAAAATTTAGCGGAGAGGGCGAGATTCGAACTCGCGGTAGGGTTTTATCCCTACGACGGTTTAGCAAACCGTTGCCTTCAGCCACTCGGCCACCTCTCCTACAATCAATACAAAATTAAAAAATTTTTGTTAAAAATCAAATCTGAAATTAACTTAAAATTTTAATTCATTCTTTTTTGCTTTTTTTTATTAATTTTGCTTTTTTTGGTGAATGAATATGTCGAGAGTTTGTGTAGTTACCAAGAAGAAACCTTTAACCGGGAACAATGTCTCGCACGCCAATAATCGGACTAAACGAAGATTTCTACCTAATCTTCAATGGAAAAAGTTTTGGATACCGGAGCAGAAGAGGTGGATAAGACTTCGAGTTTCTACTCATGCCATTAAAACTATTGATAAGCGTGGCATTTCCTCTGTTCTTAAAGAAGTAGGTATCCTAAAATAGCTTTGTTTGCGAATGCTTTCCCCAAGCCCGTCAATTTTTTGACGGGCTTTTTATTTCCAAAAACTTTTCATAAATTTATATTACCTTAATTGAGTATCTGATGAAATTTTGTAAAAATTGTTTTGTGTTGGTAATAACATCCCTTCTAATAATCCTTCTATTTACCACTTGTTCTACAGAAAAAAAAGTAATAGATAATTTAAGTTTCAACACTAACATTTACGACCTTTACTTACAAGCAAATAATTTAGATTCCAACACAGTTAATTACATTAAAAGTAAATACTTAATCGACTTACTAATAAGTGCAAAAGAGAATGAGAAGCTAGAAAATCATTATGAAGCAATAGCAGATTTGCTTGAAGCCCTTCGTTATGATACATCTAAAATCATATTATTTGCTATTGCTAAAAACTTTTATTACATTAAAAGATACATTCTTGCATTTGATTATGCATATCAATCATTTTTACTTGATACAAATTTCATTCCCACAATTGATTTGCTTGCAAGAGTACTTTATGTTAATAGAAAATTCGACCTTGCAAAACGTTTTGCTCAAAAATTACTTACATTACGTGATCAAAACTTAAGCGTTGATGATATTGATGTAAATTTGGTTATTTTGGAAGCAATTGATACCTCTTATGTAGAGTGTATTAACTTTTTGAAGTCTTTAAGTAATCCCAAATTAGATTTTGATGTAAAATATCGTTTGGCATACTATTACTCTCTGAGGAACGATACTACAGAGGTATTGAAGATCCTTGAATATTTCTTAGACAATCCACTTTATTTTCAAAAGCTGGATTACTCCCATCTAAAGTATTATTTCGAAGGATTGTTGAATTTAGGGGAATACGAAAAAGCAAGAGACAGATTTCGACAGTTTTCTAATAAATTTTCAATTTCCGATGCTTTACTAATTATAAATATTTTTATCGAAAGAATTGACACAACTAACCTGCCATACAAACAATTTGTCCAAGATTTTGCAATAATGTTAGATTCACTCCATCCCAATAATTATCAATACGAACTTAAACAATTAGAAATTTTCATTAAAACAAAAGATACAGCAAATACGTACAAACTTTGTAGAAAAATTTTATCCAAGGAAAACATCGATCTTGAAACTCTTACCAAAACAGCATTCATACTTTTTTCAGATTTAAATAAAAAGAGCGAGGCAATTAAATACTATCAAAGTTTCAAATTGATATTTTCTGAAGAACCAAATTATTACAACTATCTCGGGTTTTTTTATCTTAACAGCAAACAATACCATTTAGCCGAGGAAGCTTATATTAGAGCAATTTCTCTGGACTCTACAGATTATAGTTCGTATGCTGAACTTGGATATCTCTATGCAGAATTGGAAGATTGGTCGAAATCCGACACATTTTATCTAAAAAGTTTAGAAATATATCCCGATAATCCAGTTGTTTTAAACAATTTTGCCTACTCTCTCATACAAAGGGATACCAATCTTAGTTACGCATCTAAGTTAGTTGAAAGAGCTTTAAAGATGCAACCCGACGACCCAAACTTTCTCGATACCTACGGATGGTATTTTTATAAAATCAGAAATTTTGAAAAAGCAAAAGAGTTGATACAAAAATCTATAGAGATAGACTCGACCCGAGCAGAACCTTTTCTACATTTAAGTTTAATTTTCAAAGCGCTTGGCGAAGAGTTCATTCATAGGTCATTTCTCGAAAAAGCAATTTCTATCGACCCGAATAACAAAGAAGTCTTAGAATATTTAAAAGAATTGGAAAAAACAAAGTAAAGGTGAAAGATGTTTGTAATTATTGGAACAGCTGTTGTTTTCGTTTCAATTATCGGTGGCTTGGTAATAGCCGGTGGTAATCCACTCTCTCTTATTGTACCTGCTGAATATATTATAATTGGTGGAGCCGCCATCGGTTCACTTTTAATCGCCAATCCCTTACCTGTGCTTAAAAGAATAGTATCGGGTGCTTTGGGGACAATAAAAGGGGCGAAAGCAAATAAAACTGCTTATATTGAATTGCTTCAATTGTTATACGAACTATTTCAATTTGCAAAAAGAGAAGGTTTAATTGCAATCGAATCTCATATTGAAAATCCAGAGCAAAGCTCAATTTTTTCCAAATACCCCACCTTCCTTGCAAATAAAACAGCTGTCGAATTTTTAACCGATACCTTAAAAGTCGTCTTGAGTGGCGGTGTCCCAGCTCACGACCTCGAAGAATTGATGGACATTGATATAGAAAATATATTGGAAGAAGAGCAAGTCCCAGCACAATCGTTGCAAACACTTGCCGAAGCTTTCCCTGGGCTTGGAATCGTCGCTGCAGTTATGGGAATAATTGTTACCATGGCTTCTGTTAGCGAAGGAGCCGAAGCTGTAGGTCATCACGTGGCAGCTGCGCTTGTTGGTACTTTTCTTGGTGTTTTAATGTGTTATGGAATAATAGGACCTACCGCTTCAATAATGAATAAAATTACTCAAAAAGAAATGAAATACCTACAAGCTATAAAAGCCGCTTTATTGGCATTTGCAAAAGGGGCACCTGCTTCGGTTGCAATTGAATATGGAAGACGCTCCATAGACCCAGAAAATAGACCATCCTTCCAAGAAACAGAACAAGCAATAAAACAGGCAAGATAACGATAGGTGTGCTAATGTCTGAAGAAGAAAAAAAACATAAAGAAGAACCAATAATAATAAAAAAGAAAAAAGCCCATCATGGTCATGCAGCTCACGGTGGGTCTTGGAAAGTCGCTTATGCAGACTTTGTCACAGCAATGATGGCTTTCTTTATCGTGATGTGGATTCTTGGACAAAGCGAGCAAATTCGACAAATGGTTTCCTCGTATTTTAAAGACCCCGGCGCATTCAATTTCTTGACTGGGAAACGAACCGTTCCAATTAAGATAGACATATTTGAGCACGAAGAAACTGGAAAAGGTAAAGAGAAACAACAATTTGTTTTCTTTTTACCGCCGGAGCAGCAAGATACACTTGCAGAAAAAGTATCCGATAAATTACGGAAGCAAGCGGCAATGGATAGTGTAAAAGCTGTCGAAAGAGTCAAATCTATTGCAGAGGATATTAAGAATCTCTTCAACAAGAGTAGTATTCAAAATCCGAATCTAAAAAAATTAATGGATTACATACAATTTGAATTTACCAAAGAAGGTTTGAGGATCGAACTTGTGGAGTCGAGCGAATCAGTTTTTTTTGAAATTGGAAGTGCCCGATTGAAACCCGAAGCAAAGGAATTTTTAAAATTGCTTGCACAGGAAATTGGGAAATTGCCAAACTATGTTGAAGTGGAGGGCCATACAGATAGTAGACAATACTCACGAACATCTACTTTTACAAATTGGGAATTATCAGCAGACAGAGCAAACGCTGCAAGAAAAGTTCTCGAAGAAAATGGACTTTGGGAAGGTCAAATCGTAAAGGTTTCTGGTTTTGCAGACAAGAAACTCAAAAACCCCGAAAATCCCTTTGATTTATCTAACAGACGTGTCACTTTGCTTGTAAAAAACATTAGCACTGAAGAAATATTGAGAAATTACACAAAGGAATGAACTGCAATGGAAAATTTAAATTTCCTTGTTGTTGACGACGATAAAGCTACTGTCGCTAACATCCGAGCAATACTTTCTAAAGAATTCCCAGAGGCGGGTCTTCTTGTAGCTTTTAAGGGTAACGATGCTTGGACATTAATTCAAAACAACAAAATTGATATTGTAATTGCAGATTACGATCTACCAGAAATTAATGGATTTGAATTATGCAAAAAAGTGCGTCAACATCCTCAATTAAAAAGAGTATATTACATTTTATCTACTGGATATGTCAATAAAGAACTAAAGATTAAAGCTTTGGAGGAGTGCGTTGACGATTTTATAAATAAACCAATTGAATACGAAGAATTTGTTGCAAGAATTCGCGCTGGAATGCGGGTCTTAAATCTTCAAAATAAACTTATCGAACAGAACAAGCTACTTTCAGATTTAGCCGAGGCTTTGGAGAAACAAATACAAGACACAAAGCAACTAGCCATTAGTTTCCTTACCCTTCGAATGCCTGTTGTAAGCGAAATCTTAAAAAGAGTTGCAGTCGCAGCAGTTTGGATAGCGAAACAAACCGGTAATTTTGATGAAGAAGAACTTCAAGATATAGAATTTGCATCTTATTTAGCTTTTGTTGGAAAATTATGTCTTCCCGACGAACTCCTTGAAAAACCTGTATTAACCGATGGAATTCCAACCAATGAACTTATGTATCAGGTTCCAATTAAAGGAAAAGAATTGCTGGAGAATATTGGAACCTTTGAAAAAGTAGCAAATATTATATTTCATATTTGGGAGAATTTTGATGGAAGCGGTATTCCCCATAAGTATCAATCTTGGCAAATACCTGCACCATCAAGAATAATCCGAATTCCTTTAGATTTTGAAGAGTTACGGGTTTTTAAAAAAATGAAAGCAGAAGAGGCACTCGAAACGATTAAACAAAGCACAAGAAAGCTTTACGACCCGAGAGTGGTATTATTTTTTGAACAATATCTTTTAGAATCTGGACAACTGGAAGTAAGTTTAAATGAAAAGCCCTTACAATTACAAGATTTAAAGCCCGGACTTGTTGTTTCCCGAGATGTTTATACCTATGCTGGTTTGAAATTATTACCTGCTGGAGCAACACTGAGCGAAAGGACAATACAAATGCTAATTACTCACAATACTACAGACCCAATTCTTGGGAGTATTTGGGTGAAATTATAGCTTTATTTGTATTCATTCCAAGTAATTCTTGCAATTTCATTGCATTTGGAATAGAGTATCCCAGCACACCA
>JBKBVP010000110.1:0-5487 GCA_046289495.1 Candidatus Kapaibacteriota bacterium
ACTGTTGAAGGGATTCTTCGTCCATAAGTGCAATTTCTGCCTCTTCTGCAGTTAGTGGGGGCATAGAGGAGCCACCGGGAATCACTGCCTTTAATGACTTATTCTTCCAAACACCGCCACAGTGTTCGTGAATTATCTCCTTTAATGGAGTACCTGTAGGAAGTTCATAGACACCGGGTTTGTTTATATGACCACTTACACCAAATAGCAAAGTTCCGGGATGTTTCGGAGCACCAATTTTGGCATATTCATCACCACCCATCTTTAATATAGGTACAACAGCAGCTATAGTTTCGACATTGTTAATGGTTGTTGGATGTCCCCACAAACCCCTTTGAGCAGGAAATGGAGGTTTGAATCTTGGATAACCCCTATCGCCCTCGATAGAATTCATCAAAGCTGTTTCTTCACCACAAATGTAGGCACCGGCTCCCTTGTGAATAAAAATGTCCAACCAATAATCATTACCAAATGTCTCTTTCATTTTTGGTCCTACAAAACCCCTTTCGTATGCAGTGTCCAAGGCTTTTTGCATCAAGTCAATCCATTTGTGATATTCTCCACGGATGTAAATGTATGCAGTTTTTATACCCATTGCATACCCAGATATAAGAATACCCTCGATTAATTGAAATGGATTGAATTCAAATATTTGTCTATCTTTAAATGAGCCAGGTTCCGATTCATCACCGTTAACACATAGATACTTCGGAATATCCTTTGATTTTGGCATAAAAGACCATTTCAATCCAGTGGGGAAACATGCTCCGCCACGACCCCGAAGTCCAGATTTCTTTACCTCATTTATCACCTCTTCTGGGCTCATTTGAATAGCTTTTTTGTAGGCTTCAAATCCACCATTCGAAAGGTATACATCAATTTCGTTTAGATTTGTTATATCTGGTAACAACAATTTCGGAAATCTTTCCATTTCTCAACTCTAAAAAAAACTAAATTACAAAATGAATCATAAAAGAAAAATAAGTTATACACTTTTATTCTACATTCCAGCAGTGTAAATTAAAGGTTTTTAAAGTAGTTCCAAAGCGAACAATACATAAATAGCTTTGAGTTTTACTAAATTGTCCAGAAAATACAAAATTGTAGACTCCTTTGCTTGGTATGTTAAGGTTTTCATTGAAAATTGATTGACCAAGCAAATTGAAAACAACTATTTCAACATTCCCAATTTCAGAAAAAGAATTAACAAGTAAATGCAAGTTATTGTCTTGCAAAGAGACATAAAATTCTGGCAATCGCTCAGATGAGATTAGTCTCAGCTCTGCTGCACATACACTATCAATTGCAATTGAACCATTTAGGAGTTCAACGTCTGGAGGATTATCTGCGTACACTTTAAAATTATCAAAACTAAGTTGTGAACTTTTCGTATCTCCTATCAAAACCATACCCTGCAGATAACACAGCACACCTTCCTGCAAATTTTGGTTTTTTGTGTTTATGGTAATATTTATTACACCATCATTGCGAGAGATAATGGCTCTTATAGGGAAGGTGCCAGAATAAACAGAATTAACATCAAAAACTCTTGGGTAATATTTTAAATCGAAAGTAAGAGAATCTATTGGAGGAGAACCAGTGTCGTCCAATTTAAATCTTATTGGCACATTTGCAATAGTCCAGGGCATGTATCTATGATTATCGATACGAACAATCATTTTTCTAAGCTGAGGAGCAACTCCAAATCCCTTTGCCAGTAGTTTTAAGATTGTATCGCACGGAAAACCCAATTGAATTTCAATCAGCGTTTCAAAATATCCTTCATTTTGCGGCTGAAAATAGATTGCAAAGACCTGTGGTGCAGAAGGCTGAATATATTTTTGAATCATACCAAATGGGTCGAGAGCAAAGTTTGAATTATCGGTAATCTGTGAAGATTTCAGTAAAATTAATGTATCACCTGTATTAAAAAATGTAATAAACCTTTCAACCTTTTTACCAATCTCAACGTTTCCAAAATCGATAATTTCCTTATCCAATTCAAAGCTTCCCCGTACAAATTCCCCACGAAGCACAAAAACATATTCTTTATCACAAGGTTCAAATACAATTGATAACCGACTTTCATAAAGACCCCCTTTGTTAGGTTTGAAACCGAGAGAGATCTCTGTGCCATTTCTAATAATTGAATCTGTTGGAAACTGAATCTCAAATGGGTGGGAAATTTCAACATTTTTTACTTTTGTCAATCCAAGGCTATCACCAATAATGCTTGCAATTAATGACTTATAGATAAAATTGGGCTCAGAACAAGTATTAATGCTCCCAAAGTTTATGGTGTCCTTGTCAAATTTAACTATTATACCTTTCTTAAAATAGTTTATCTCTACAGAATCGATAATATTGCAAGGTTCAACAAGAATGAACAATTTTGTCGAATTCCAACCAAGCTTAAAAGGCAAAATCTCGAAGAAGAATCTTGCTGAATCAAGACTACGAATAGACTTAACATTATCTAATAATTTTAAATCTTGGTTTTGGGTAAGTAAACTAACCTTCAAATCCAATTCGGAGTTATTAATAAAGTTTATGCTCAACTTTTTTGAAACTTCACATTCATCAAACACAACTTGCTGCGAAAATTCATTTGATACTATATAAGAAACTTTCGAAAATTTGCCTCGGACTTGGATTTGCAAGGTATCTAAAAGGCTTGTGTAAGTGTACAGAACACTAATTTTGCCATTTTTATTTCCAGCACCATCGTTTATGATTTTAATTTTAAGATAAACTTTTTCACCAGGTTTAAGTTTCAAAGGGAAAGTTGGTTCTACTAATTCAATAGAGCCGACGATCTCGACTCTGTTCAGCAACACCTCTTCATCCGAATCGTTTACTAGCTCAAGAGTGGTGTCCACAGCAAATGGTAAGCAATCCGGTATAATGCTAAAATCAATTAAATTTTTATTGAAAATTAGAACACTTTTGGCTTTGATACCTTCGAGGATTAAAGTATCCTTTTGGTCGCAGTTTTTACTAATGTACATCTTGGTAAAATATTTCCCAGATTTTTGGGGTTTGAATCTTAATGTCAACTCGATTTGAGAGTTCGGTGGCAAAGAAAATGGAGGCACAGGGCTAACTAATTCAAAAGCATTCTCATCAAATGAAATGTTTGTTATCAGAATTGTATCTTTGCCAATATTTTCCAGCGCGACCGTGGTATCCCGAAAAGGCTCATTTTTATCGACAAAAATGTTGACGTAATTCGGATTTAAACTCAATTTCAAATCATAGTATCTTAAAGACACCTTAGCTGTTTGAGTAGTGCAAATCTCATTGTTTGCAGAGAAGTAATACGTGCCTTCGTTTCTCACTTCCCATTCGGACTTCTCGGCCTCCTCCACCATTTGATTATTTCTGTAGAACTGAAATTTGAACCATCCAAGTAGCTTGAATTTTAAAGGCTCCCCTGAGCAGAGAACAATGGTCGTATCTTTTGCAATGGTTTTACCATTGGCAGACAAAACCAAATCTGGATATTGCAGAACATTTATGGAAATCGTTTCGGATGTAGAGAAACAACCAAGAGTATCGTGTATTTCGACTTTATAATTCCCAGGACCAACGATAATAATGCTGTCTGTGTTCTCCGAAAACACATTACCATTCAAATACCATTTATATTGTACAGAGCCAAACCTATCCTTAATCAAAACTTGAAGGATTGTAGTATCGCCGTCGCAGAATTTCGTTTTACCCTTTGTAATGATAAGTTCTGGTTTTGGTAAACTCGGCTTTTCGACAACAACTTCAGCAAATGCTCTTTGATTATAGGAGCGCCCTCTTGCATTGTTTTCATCAGAGTCTTCGTTAAAATCATCAAAATCAAATCTAAAAGCATACACACGATAAAGGTATCGCTTACCGCATTGCAAAAAAACTTTGTCCACGAAGCGTGTAGTCTGTGAATGCTTGATTATGCCAACAATAACAGCAGAGCCAAGATTGTCTCCAACACTGTACCTACGACCATCCATTGGTGCTACAGCACTTTGTAATTGGTCGAATTCTACACGGACAATTAGATAGCCAGAGAGACTATCCTGTGGAAATGGGTCTGTCATTGCATTCCACGATAAAGCAACACTGTCCTTGAATACTTGTGCTGCGACACTCGGTGAATTCCATATTGGTTCTCTTAAACTTCGCCAGTAAGAAGAATTAGCAAGCAAGGCATTGGGACGCTTGTTCGGCAATCCTTTCGTTATGTAATCTGCAGATTGTTCAGTTTCTTCGCCCCGCGTATCGAAACCCTTGTTGTAAGCAGATAGACTTTGACCAGGAGCAACTCGGACTGTAACGCCCCCGCGAGAGATACTTCCAACATAACATACTTTTGGGCTTGGCAAATTCAACCAGTCCCCACCGGCGGTGGGCATGTGGGCTAAGGCGTGTACGTGATTATCATTCTGGTCTAATAATTGAACAATTTCACTCTCTTGGGCAATGTTCAGAGCTTTTTGGTACCACTCAGGACCAACAATGCAACTGAAACATCTTTTATCGAAGTAAGTCTCGTTTTCAGCATCGATTTCAATATAACCATCGTTTTTATTCACATCAGTTGCTTGAAAAGGCGAGTAACGATGATTAATAACAATAATGGTACCCGCACGCAAATTTCTCCACAATGGATGATTCTTAAAGCGTACTCCTCCAGACCATTGCGAAGGTGGAGGAGTAGAACCGGAATTATCTCGCAATGTATATCCAACGAGGTCTACGTTATCTTCTACCACTAAAAGCTCGGTCCATTCACCTTGTGGGTCCCCAGTCACGTTGTAATATTCACTTACAACAACTTTTTGAGAAAAAACTTGCGTACCGAAACAGAACAGAGAAATAAAAATTAAAAAAATACGCATATTACATCCATTTTAAAATGCAAAATTATTGCTTATTCAATTAAGAATTTGTAAAAATTTTCAATATTTGTACTGAATTCTCAAACTTATCAACCTTGTTGGAGCAAGGTTACCAACCATTTCTACATAATAATAATCAAGTAGATTTTGAGCACTTATTGTGATAGAGAGAGGTAATTTAAAACCAGTCAAGTCAAAACTCAAGCTTGCATCCAAAACGTAAATTGGGACGATGGCGTCGTAATCCTCCATAAGAAGCTTTAAAATATCATCAAGTCTTTCTATCTTGCTTATGTAGCGGAAATCAACATTCGCTGCGATGAACTTGTATGGAATTGATAAGGAAGAGACCAGATGCATTCGGGAACGATATTTTAATATTTTATTGTCTTTCAAGTCTTTTGGTTCAAGCGAGGTAAAACCAACAAAAAATGGAGCAGTTTTAAATAGCAAAGTTTTTAATGAGACCTCGAAGCCAAGAATCTGTGCTTTTTCAATATTTTCAAACCTAATGATAGGTTTTTCCATAGGCGTAAAATTAGGTTCTATCAAGTCATCATATTTTGAATAGAACAGCGAGAAGTCCAAAACAACAGGC
>JBKBVP010000111.1:0-5467 GCA_046289495.1 Candidatus Kapaibacteriota bacterium
TAAACTAATTGTAAGTTTGTTGCTTGGTCTACCCACGACGTTATGGCTTTTGGCTAACAATTTAGATGAAGCTCTTGTTCATACCATATTTTTCGACTATGTTCCATTTATCATTCTCCTTGGAGCTTTATATGTAATATCCGGCGGGATTTACCTCGATGGAGATTTAGAAGCCAAACCAAAAGTGAATCTAACTTACCTCATAATTGGTTCTGTATTGGCTTCATTTATGGGCACAACCGGGGCTGCAATGTTGCTAATTCGACCACTTCTAAAGACAAACTTTAGAAGAAAGCATAAAACACACATAGTACTATTTTTCATTGCAACTGTTGCAAACTGCGGTGGATTGCTTACTCCATTAGGCGACCCACCATTATTTATGTTTTACCTTCGTGGTGTACCATTCTTTTGGTTTTTCAACTTAGTCAAGGAATGGTTTATCTGCAACGCTTTATTACTTACGATTTTTTATTTTCTCGAAAGACATTTTTATCGAAAAGAAAGTAAAGAGGATTTAATTCTCGATTTAGAAGAATACAGACCTTTAAAAATCCATGGGAAAATTAATATTCTTTTTCTTTTGGGCGTTGTTCTATCGGTAGCTTTTATTAATCCCCTTTTCTTTTCTTTCATACATCTGCATCATATTAGCTCCTATGTTCGTGAATTAGTAATAATCACAATGGCTATACTTTCGTTAGTTTTTACCAAAAAAGAAGTTCGTGAAGCAAATCGTTTTAACTGGCACCCAATAGAAGAAGTTGCATTTCTTTTCTTAGGAATATTTATAACAATGACGCCAGCACTGCTCTACCTCGAAACACACGCACGGGAGTTCGGTTTTACATCTATACAAGCATTCTATTATGCCTCGGGTGCTCTAAGTTCCTTTTTGGACAACACACCTACAGCTGTAACATTTTACTCGCTGGCAAAAGGTCTTGTCGCACTGCAACCTCACCTCTTCGAAGACCCTGTTGTTGTCGGCGGAATACCTGAGCATCTACTCGAGGGAATAGCAACAGCCTGTGTATTTTTTGGTTCAATGACGTATATTGGCAACGGACCAAATTTTATGGTAAAAGCAATCGCAGAGCACGAAAAAGTGCCAATGCCTCACTTTATTGAATATCTGTATAAGTTTTCCTTGATAATTTTGCTTCCGATTTTTATTATTGTTCAATTGCTATTAATACATTAAATTACATTTATAAATAAAACGGAGCAAATATGTCGAGCGAAGTTGTTGGGGCAACAACCCTAAAGAAGCATCGCTATATTTTTATTGATGTTCTACGCGGGCTCGCTGTTCTCTGGATGATTGAAACGCATGTAGTTGATGTAGTTCTTTCAAAATCTTTCAAAACTGGCTGGTTATACAACATCATCAACATCTCGAATGGGTTCGTTGCAGTAACTTTTCTTTTCTGTGCTGGTGCTGGCTTTTGGATTGCAGCAATTAGAAAAGCAGAAGATTACCGTAAATTTGCCCCGCCGCTTTGGCAATACCTTCGACGCCTTGGACTAATACTGCTCATTGCTTACTGGCTACACTTTCCTACAATGTCGTTCCAAAGAATGTGGTACCTGCGATGGGAAAGCTGGCTTTCTTTCTTTCAAATTGATATTCTTCAGACAATAGTGTACTCCTCCTTATTTGCTTTAATTTTGCTTCTTTTGATAAAAAATTTGAGCACATTAAAATGGATTTATGGCTTAATAGCAATCATTGTAATGATTTCAACTTCATTCGTGTGGGAAATCGACCCATTTAGTTTTCTCCATCCATTTTTCGCCTCTTGGATTGCAAAGTATCCAATTTCTAAGTTCCCTCTATTCCCCTGGAGTGCCTATTTCTTTGCAGGAGCTTTCTTTACTGCATTATTTTTCCAAACAAACGACAAACGGAAGCTTTCTCTGTACTTATTCATTTCTTCCACGATACTAATGTTCGTTTTATTTTACACACGCAATTATACTGACTTTTATCCCGGTTACAAAGGATGGTGGCTTGTTTCGCCATTTCTTGTGCTCTTCCGGCTCTGTGGTGCTGTCTCTGCTTTCTCCTTGCTTTATCTTATTGAGGATTGGTATAAAGATAAAAGTATAGGCAGGGCTTTACAACTCTGCGGACAAGAATCACTTTACATCTACGTTGCACATCTTCTTCTTGTTTACGGTTCAATTGCCAACTTCGGAATGCGATACTACATTGGTTCTCGATTGGACCCACTATCGACAATAATACTCATATTAGGGATTTGGGTATTAATGTACTTCACCGCACTATCTTGGCATCTAATAAAGTCTGCGAATATGAGAACAGCCCGGTGGGTTATGGCAAGCACATTCGGCTTGTTCTTTTTGATTTTCTTACTAAACCCAGCATAGTTAAGTGTTTCAAAATCTTCTTTAAATGTATCTGAATAAATAACAAAATTAAATCACTATACATTAGTAAAAACTTTATCTTAATTTATCGAATGCGATAACTAAGGAATGGAAAAGAAGCTTAATATCGTAGATTGTACAACCAAAACAATATTTGTGTACAGCTTTAAAGCTTGGGTTGATGGTATGATTAAACAAAATGCGTTAGAGATGATTTAAACAGAATTTACTAGTATTTAAAATGTTAAAAAGATTGAAACAACAATTAATTAAATTCGAAAATGATAAAATGCATTGAAATGATTAATGATTATGAATGGAAAACTTTACTTAAAAGGGAAGAATGTAGAAATTTATAACGATGATTTTCTTAAGACCAACTACATAGAGAGAAACTCGATAGATTTAATAGTCACATCGCCACCTTACAATGTGGATATAAGATACAACTCATACGATGATAAAATCCCATACAATATCTATCTTGAGTTTACTGAAAAATGGCTTGAAAATGCATACCAGCTATTGAAAGACGATGGAAGGTTTTGTTTAAACATACCTCTCGATAAAAATAAAGGCGGTCAGCAAAGTGTCTATGCCGATATTATAACTATTGCAAAAAAGATTGGGTTTAAGTATCATTCGACAATTGTATGGAACGAGCAAAATATTTCGAGGCGGACAGCCTGGGGCTCGTGGCTTTCGGCTGCTGCACCATATGTCATTGCTCCAGTGGAAATGATTGCTATTTTGTACAAGAAAAATTGGAAGAAAATTAGCGGTAGCGGTAAATCGGATCTAACAAAGCAAGAATTTGTGGAGTGGACCAATGGTGTTTGGACATTCTCTGGAGAAAGCAAAACAAAGATTGGCCATCCTGCTCCTTTCCCAATAGAACTACCAAAGAGGTGTATCAAACTTTTTACTTTTATTGGTGATACTGTCTTGGACCCTTTTATGGGTAGTGGCACGAGTCTGATAGCTTGTGTCCTAACAAATAGAAAAGGAATAGGGATAGAAATTGACAAAAATTATTGTGAACTTGCAAAAAATAGACTCTTAAAGGAAGCACTAGTTGAACAACTCGAATTGGGTCTAATTGAAAATACCTGATATTAAATGGGAAGGAAAAGAAAAACTATATCAGATTTGGTAATAGAATATTTTTCAAATCACCAAGACGAAGAATTACCACATGGACCAGTAGTTGATTGGGTAGAAGAGCAGTACATAAAGAGATACGGTAGAAAACCTCGAGATATCTGGCGTACCATCCGCCGCCTACATCAGGAGGGTATATTGATTAAAGTACAAAAGGGTATTTACAAATATTCGCCAGATAAAATTCAGCGAAGGGAATTATTAGAATTCCCACCTGAAATGAGGAAAGCAATTTTTGAAAGAGACGGCTATAAATGTATTGTTTGTGGACGCGGAAAAGAAGATGGGGTTGAAATCCACGCTGACCATAAAATACCAATCGATAAGGGCGGTACAAACACACTTGAAAACGGGCAGACATTGTGTTCAGAACATAATTTTCTGAAGAAGAACTATTCACAAACGGAATTTGGTAAAAGATTCCTTATAAAATTGTATAATGAAGCAATTGAAAAAGGGGATGATAGAATAATTTTGTTTTGCAAAGAAATTTTCGATGTTTACGATAAATTTGGCATAAATGGACATATCGAAAGACCTAATCACCATTAATAACTATTCTAAATCCAGATAATTAAAGAGAAAACATGAGAATTAACCGTGAATTGGTGAATTATGTTGGATCACATTATTCTTTCGAAAAAAAATCTTTATGTTCAGTTTTAAAGTGGTTATATTCGATATTCGTGAAAATTAGCCTTCCGAACTTGGGAAAAATAAAACTGTCTCCCACGGCAAGAAGGGAGACAGTTTTGCTCTATTTCTACACAAAATTAATCCATATTCTCGATGATAGCCGTACCAAATTCAGAAGTTTTCAATAGAGTTGCCCCTTCCATCAACCGATGGAAATCGTATGTAACGCGTTTTTGTTTAATTGTTCTCTCAATTCCTTTAATGATTAAATCAGCGGCTTCTTGCCAACCCAAATATTCAAGCATCATTACACCAGAGAGTATAACCGAACCGGGATTTACTTTATCTTGATTAGCATATTTAGGAGCAGTACCGTGAGTAGCTTCGAAGATGGCATGTCCAGTAATGAAATTAATGTTTGCTCCGGGAGCAATACCAATTCCACCGACAGTAGCAGCGACAGCATCGGAGATGTAGTCTCCATTTAGATTCAATGTGCAAATAACAGAGTAATCGTTTGGTCGTGTGAGAATCTGCTGCAAGAAAGCATCAGCAATGAAATCCTTCACCAGAAGTTTACCCTTTGCAAGTTCTTCGGCTTGCACTCTATTGGCTTCTTCTTCCCCTTTTTCTGCTTTGATACGGTCGTATTGACGCCAGGTAAATACTTTGTCGCCATATTCTTGCTCTGCCACATCGTAACCCCAATTTTTAAAGGCTCCTTCAGTAAACTTCATTATGTTCCCTTTGTGAACAAACGTAACAGATGGGAGTTTCCTTTTCAATGCGTATTCTATTGCGGCTCGAGCAATACGTTTTGTTCCTTCTTCTGAAACAGGTTTTATTCCTATCGAGGAGGTTTCTGGAAATCGGATTTTTGTCGCTCCCATTTCTTCGGTCAAAAACTTTATCACTTTTTTAACTTCAGGAGTACCAGCCATCCACTCAATTCCGGCATAGATATCCTCGGAGTTTTCACGGAAGATTACCATATTGGTTTGCTCTGGATGCTTCACAGGAGAAGGAACACCTTCGAAATATCGTACTGGACGAAGGCAAACATATAAATCCAGAAGCTGACGAAGAGCGACATTTAAGGAACGTATACCACCACCAACTGGCGTTGTCAGAGGTCCTTTAATTCCAACAATGTATTCCTTGAAGGTGTCGAGAGTTTCCTGGGGCAACCACTCGCCTTTCAAATTAAAAGACTTTTCTCCAGCAAGTACTTCGAGCCAGTGAATCTTTCTCTTTCCATTATAAGCTTTCTCCACAG
>JBKBVP010000112.1:0-5414 GCA_046289495.1 Candidatus Kapaibacteriota bacterium
GATAGAAAGCGCATTGTTTTCCTCGAAAGTACCGAAAATATTACCATAGAAATTAAAATTCGAATTTGTTCTTCCATCTTTTAATTTGACATTTTCATAACCCAAGAAGGAAGTTAAGTTGACCTCGGTCAAACTGAAATTTCTAATTGAAGTTTCAAGGAATAATCTTGGTCCATTTTCAACAATAGAAACTTGCTTGTTTTTTTCAAAGCCATATGATAAAGTCGACTCGAAATTTTTCGGGAAAATTAGCTTAAATCCAATGTTGGAATTCAATTTTTCAGCTTGGCTTAAACCAATTTGTTTTGAATCGGAATTAAAAAGATAATTTGTCTGGAGAAAAATATTTATACTTTTGAATAGGGCTTGTGTTAGTGAAATATTTAGGTTTTCTGCATCTTTGCTCGAGAATTCATTTGCTTTAATCTTGGTACCCTCATATTCATTTTCGATTTTAATTTTCATCTGGTGAAAATTTTTTTCAAATTGTAAAGAATTTACCAAACGATAGATGTTGAATTGTTTATCGAAAATTTGGTAAAAAGAATTTCCTTTCATTAAAGTGTCTTGAACTTTATTAATAAAGGTTTGGGGGAATGCCTCAAAAGTAAAAAAAATAAATAGTATCATAGAGGGGTGAATAAATTTATCTTTTATTGTTTTCAATTTCATCAAGAGGATGGTGGAACTTCTTTTTGTATTCAACCACAAGTTTTGTTATTTCTTCGTAAGTTTCCTTAACTAAATATTTTTTACCACTTTTTAGGGATATTACAGAGTGGGGACCAATTTCAATTGTTTCAATTTCTTCTGCATTGATAACGATTTTCTGCCCATCTATTTTCGTTACCAAAATCATTGTAGTTTTACGTATATCCTACCAATTATTGGGTCTGTTTTGGCTATGGTTTGAATTCTCTCGACAGTCTCGGCAGTTAGCAAAGTACCTGCAGAGGCAATTTTAAATCCAGAGTCTGTTACGATATTTCTTGCGAGAGTCATTCCTTCTTTGAGCTCCTCTAATTCTATCGGGCGTTCAGTTGGTACTTTTAACTTCGAAGCTCGATATGCTAAGTACTGGTCTAAAAGTATAACTATTTTGAAATCATAAATTCTTCGAGATTCTGCCTCGAGCATAGCCACAATTTTGTTCGTTTCGTACTTTTTTTGTTGAAAATAATCGTCGTAGTCAATTACAACTCGGAGTATTCGAGAAGCCAAGGGTATGTTGCTTTTTTCAAGCTTGTCTGGCAGCCCACTCCCATCATAGTTTTCATAAATGTGTATTATTATATTTGCTACTTCATCGTAAGCACGAAAAAAAGATAAGAGTTCTTTGGCAAAAATTGGGATTTTTTCCATTTTTTCATTTTTTAAGTACCCATTTTGAGTTGGAATCTCGTTTATGTTTCTTTCAGCAAGTTGAAGTCTGCCTATGAAGCAAAGTTTGGATGATTCTTTTAAAAGGTGCTTAAGATTTTCGTTCTCGGGGTCGTATTCATTGGCAATCCATAAAGCTATTTCACTGATACGATTGATCCGTTCAGCTCCATCTGGGATTTTTAGGCATTCAAATAAATATAGCATATCACGCATTCGGAGTGTATCTTTACGCAGCTCTTCTTTTAGTTCCTCTATCGTTTTGTTGCGTATTTGTATTGTCTTGTACAAATGCATTATTCTGTAAGCATTCTGAAATTTTGCTATTACCTCGTCAATTAGAAAAGGTTTGTTAATAAAGTCGTCTGCACCGACTTGAAGTGCTTTAAAGTTTAATTCTGCATTGGAGTTGGATGTTATAAAAATTATATAATTGTTCCTTATGTTTGAATTATCAGATTCACGGATATTTTTTACAAGTTGTTCAATGTGGTATTGATCCTCGAGGTAATTCGCAACGATAATCATTAAATCTTCATACTTCTGTACCAAGTCCCAGCATTCAATGCCATTTTCTGTTGTAAAAATAGGAGATTTTTTGAAAACTCGTTCTATTACTTTTTTCAAAGAATTCCGTGTGGATTCGTTCTTTTCAACTAAACAAAAAGGGATGAATACTTCTTCCATCTAAATTTCAACACCTTTGTTTTTTAATTCCCGTATTAGAGCTTCACGTTCAATTTCGAGTTGACGTATTTTTCTTTCTATAGTATCTAATTCTTCGGGCATAGACTCTATTTCTAATTTAATCTTGCTTGCCGCTTCGTCGATTAGATCGATAGCTTTATCGGGGAGAAATCTATCGGTGATGTAACGATGGGAAAGTTCGGCAGCGGCAACAATTGCCGTGTCGGAGATTTTAACGCCGTGGTGAACTTCATATTTCTCTTTTAATCCACGAAGGATAGAAATTGTTTCCTCGACTGTAGGTTCATCAACAAAGACCTTTTGAAATCGCCTTTCAAGAGCTGGATCCTTTTCGATGTATTTTTGATACTCGTCGAGTGTTGTAGCCCCAATACAACGTAGTTCTCCACGTGCAAGCGCAGGTTTTAAGATATTCGCTGCGTCCATACTGCCTTGTGTGGCACCTGCGCCAATGAGAGTGTGGATCTCATCAATAAAAAGGATAATTTGCCCATCTGATTCGGTAACTTCTTTAATAACTGCTTTCAACCTTTCTTCGAATTGCCCACGAAATTGTGTCCCTGCAACCAACGCCCCCATATCCAACATAACTACAATTTTATTTCTTAAATTTTCAGGCACATCTCCAGAAACTATCATCTGCGCTATTCCTTCGACGATTGCTGTTTTCCCAACTCCAGGCTCGCCAATAAGTACTGGATTGTTTTTTGTTCTACGAGAAAGTACTTGAAGAACCCGACGAATTTCGTCCTCTCGCCCGATGACTGGATCGAGCTTTCCTTCGCGTACCTCGTCGTTTAAAATTCTACCATACTTGCGCAAAGCTTGATACTTTTCTTCTGGAGTTTGGTCAACAACTCGATAGCCACCCCTTATTTCTTTTAGAATTTTTAAGATATCTTCTTTGGTAACATTAAGGCTTCTGAGTAAATCTGCAACATTTGAACGTACAGATGCCAAAGCTAATAATAAATGCTCGACACTTATATACTCGTCGTGCATCTGCTTTGCCTCTTTAAAGGCGCTGTCGAACACTTCGTTTAAAGATGGGCTAAGATATAGATTAACACCGTTGCCCGAAACCTTTGGCAAGCCCTCCAACAATTCATTGACTTTTATTTTCAGTCTTGGAATGTTTACTTCAAGTTTCTTTAGTATTTCAACTACGATTCCATCGTCGTCTTGAACTAATGCCGCAAATACGTGTATTGGTTCGAGGGTTTGATTATTGTAATTGATTGCGATTTCTTGTGCTGTTTGTATCGCTTCTTGCGACCTTAGAGTAAATTTTTGTAGATTCATACTCTCTTTCCAACTTTGTGAATGATAGCTCTAAACAATAATTTAACTTAGAAATATTCTTTAGGTATTGCAAGTTAGTAAAAAAAATTGTAACGTTGACTCATTTATTGAGGGTCTTTCATGGATAAGTCAAAAAGTCGTATTTTATGGATAGACGATGAGATTGAATTGTTGCGTCCGCACATAATTTTACTCAATCAAAAAGGCTACCAAGTTGATACAGCTAACAGTGGGGAGGATGGCATTGAGCTTGTGAAAAGAAACTTTTATGATTTGATTTTTCTCGACGAGATGATGCTTGGGATAAGTGGACTTGAAACACTAACCAAAATAAAGGAGATAAATCCTTACCTGCCAGTGGTAATGGTAACCAAAAATGAAGCCGAAACCTTAATGGAAGAAGCAATTGGAAGGAAAATAGACGGTTATCTGACTAAGCCAGTTAATCCGACGCAAATACTTGCTATTTGCAAGCGTTTCTTGGAATCTGAACGAATAAATCAGGAAAAATTAATTCAAAATTTCTTGCTCGACACGACAGCAATAAGAAACAAACTTGATGAAAAAATTGATTTTGAAGATTGGGTTTATATTTATTTAAAATTGGTAACTTGGTCGATGGAATTAGATAAGTATCCTCAATTGGGATTTTCTGATACCTTAAGGGATTTATTTAGAGAAGTCAATACAGTCTTTTCAAATTACATTGAACAAAATTATAGAGAATTAATAAATAAAGACATTAAATTCGCAAATCCTAATTTATCACCCGAAATAGTAGAACGCTATGTGATACCCAACATAGATGGCAGGACTTCACTGTTTTTCTTCGTTATAGACTGCTTAAGGCTCGACCAATGGCTGGTGATGGAGGAGGTCTTACAGCAATTCTTTATAATTCAGAGAGAATATTATCTTTCAATTTTGCCGACAGCAACACCCTATGCAAGAAATTCAATTTTTGCTGGATTATTTCCTTATGATATTCAAAAACACTATCCGCAATTTTGGGTCGGAGAGTTAAATACTGAAGACCACAAGCAGAATGCATTTGAAAAGGATTTGCTTGCTGAACAACTTAATAGAAAAAGGATTAAGCTGGATACTCCGTTGACTTATATAAAAATACACGAGACGGAATTTGGTAAAAAAATCGAGAATGAGATACACAAATACGTCCAAAATCGCATAACAGCACTAGTTGTAAATTCAGTTGATATGATTGCCCACTCTCGTTCAGATTTTGCTATTTTGAAGGAAATTGCGCCAAATGAATCTGCTTATCGTTCTTTGACTCGTTCTTGGTTTAATCATTCAAGTCTCTTAGGGATGATGCAGACACTGTCTAAATTTCCTAATGTTAAAATTATTTTAACTACTGACCACGGTGCTATAAGATGCATGCGTGGAGTAAAGGTTTTGGGTGACAAAGAAACCTCTACATCTCTTAGGTATAAGTTTGGTAAAAATGTAAAGTGCGACCCGAGATATGCCATGCAAGTTCGAGATTTAACAGAATTGAAGCTTCCGAGAATTTCTATCACTGTTAACAATATCATTGCAAAAGAAGATTACTATTTTGTTTATCCGACGGACTTTCATTATTATTTGCAAAGATACAAGGATAGTATTCAGCATGGTGGTATATCGATGGAAGAGATGATAGTACCAGTGGTTACTTTGGAGCCTAAGAATTTTTAAATTTAGTGAAATTTATTAATTTTGTGCTTGTGGGCCCGTAGCTCAGTTGGGAGAGCGCTAGAATCGCACTCTAGAGGTCGTGAGTTCGAATCTCATCGGGTCCACTTTTTTTTTATTCTCCTATAGCAAAATGGTAATCTTGCATTGAAGAATAAAAGAATCGAGCCTTCTAAAATTTCAATAATTATTTTTGTGTCTGTTGCGATATTTCTCGCTCCTTCGCGTACACCAATTTCTAATACTTCGTTGTTTAAACTCCATTGAAGATTGCTCGTTCTCAATATAGCCCTTGGTTGTGGGATTATCGAAATCATTTCGCCCTT
>JBKBVP010000011.1:0-13477 GCA_046289495.1 Candidatus Kapaibacteriota bacterium
CGATGGTGGGGTAACTGGCATCTCAATGCTAACCTTTGTGCTTTCGGGAATTCCAATCTCGGTATTGTTAGTAGTTTACAATCTTCCATTTATCATCCTAGCTTTTTACAATATATCGAAAGATATGTCTGTTCGTGCTATATTAGGAATTCTTGGGTTATCAATAGCGCTTGCAGTAATCCCTTTGCCAATAATTACACACGACAAATTGCTTGTTTCTGTTTTTGGTGGCTTTTTCCTTGGTGCTGGAATAGCATTTGCAATTCGTGGTGGTGGTGTAATCGATGGCACAGAAATTCTTGCGGTTTTTCTTAGCCGCAAACTCCACACAACAGTTGGCGACATTATTTTAATAACAAACATCATTATTTTTTCTATCGTAGCTATCTTCTTGGGTGTAGAAATTGCTTTCTATTCTATTTTAACATACCTTTCTGCATCTAAAACTGCCGATTTCATAATAGAAGGCATCGAAGAGTATGTTGCAGCTATCATTGTGTCTGAAAAATCTAATGAACTGCGAAAAACTATTTTATTTAATCTTGGTAGAGGCGCAACAATATTCAAAGGAAAAAAGGGTCTTTCTTCTCTCGATAAAAATGATGAAATAAATATCTTATACACAGTCCTAACAAGAATGGAATTGCCAAAATTGGCAAACGAAATAAAAAAAATCGACCCCAAAGCTTTTGTAGTTATTCATAAAGTAGAAGATACAATCGGTGGTTATATTAAAAAGCGCCCACAAAACGTCATTTAAATTTTTTAGCAAAACTTTAATGAATAACATAAATGTAAAAAAATCTGTTTTAATCACCTCTGTCATAAGTTCATTTCTGACTGCATTTTTAGGTTCATCGGTTACCGTAGCACTACCAGCAATTCAAAGGCATTTCAAAATTGATGCGGTAACATTAGCTTGGATTACATCCTCGTATCTTTTGGCAACTGCAACATTCCTTCTGCCATTTGGTCGATTATCTGATATAATTGGTAGAAAGAAAACATTCCTAATTGGTCTAATTTTGTTTACTTTTTTCTCGTTTCTATGTTCATTTTCTCCAAACATATACACATTAATTGTTCTGCGAGTTTTCCAAGGCCTGGGCTCCGCAATGATATTTTCCTCGAGCACAGCAATAATTAGCTCGGTCTTCCTTACTGGGGAGCGTGGAAAAGCTATGGGATTGTCTGTATCAGCAGTTTACCTGGGGCTAACGGCTGGGCCATTACTTGGGGGGATACTTACTCACAACTTCGGGTGGCAATCTATTTTTCTTTTAAATTTTCCTATTGGTGTATTTCTCGGCATTTTCGTATCGAAAAACCTAAAAAACAAAGAATGGGCAGATTCTAAAGGCGAAAAATTTGATTGGGGTGGATCTTTTCTCTATATTATCTACTTATCAACCTTTATGATTGGATTGACAAAAATACAAAATCTACAGGGTAGCGTATACCTGGCAATTTCAATAGTTTTTATTGCATTTTTTTTGTTTGTCGAGAGTAAGGTATCGCATCCTATTTTGCCTTTTAAGCTATTTACAAAAAACACAACATTTACATTTTCAAACATTGCAGCTCTAATTAATTACAGTGCTACTTTTGCAGTTAGTTTTCTTCTTAGCTTATATCTGCAATACATTAAGGGGCTTACGCCCCAAACCACAGGAGCGGTATTAGCCATACAGCCAATTATTCAAGCAATATTTTCGTCACTAGCCGGCAAATTATCGGACAAATTTGAACCTCGCTATGTTGCCTCGTTTGGAATGATTTTAACGTCACTTGGATTATTCCTTCTTTCATTTATTAACTTCAATACCACGATTGGTTTCGTAGTCATTGCACAAACCTGCCTTGGTTTGGGTTTTGCATTCTTCTCTTCACCCAACACGAATGCAATTATGAGCTCGGTAGAGTCGAAGTACTACGGTATAGCCTCTGCAATAGTCGGAACAATGCGCTTAGTTGGGCAGACATTAAGCATAGGTGTAGTAACTATGTTCTTTGCCATTTATCTTGGAGGCACAAAGTTTGGAGCCCACCTTTATCCTCAATTTTTAGAACTTTCCAAGTCTCTCCTCTTAGGTTTTTCAATTGTTTGTGGTATTGGTGTAGTGGCTTCTATTGCAAGAGGCAAAATATGGAAAGAATTATAGCCACAGGGGTGCCCGGAACAGGAATCGAACCTGCACGGCTATACAGCCACTGCGCCCTGAACGCAGCGCGTCTACCAGTTCCGCCATCCGGGCAATCGCGGAGAGTGAGGGATTCGAACCCCCGGTCCCGAGTCATCGGGACAACGGTTTTCGAGACCGCCCCGTTCAACCACTCCGGCAACTCTCCTCTTTTGCAAAATTAACAAATTCGTCTCAAATGAACCTACCTAATAAGAACTAACCTTTTAGTAATTTCTCTGTTACCCGTTCTCATGGTAATAAAGTAGGTTCCGTTACTCAAATTCGATAAATCTAAAAATTTATCCTGCGAAATTTTTGAATAGTCTTTTCTAAGTAATTCCACTCCGACGAGGTCCTTCACAATTATGTAATCACATACGATATCTTCGGTAAAGGTTATGAATATTATTCCAGAGGAGGGATTTGGGTAAAGGAGGACGCCGCTTGCTTCATCCTCCACGCCACTAACAAAGTAGAATGGGTCTGAGAACTCACTTTCGCAATTTGGTGCAGATTTCACTTTAACAGTGTAATAGCCAGTTCGGAGTGGAACAATTGTCCGATTTGTATCTCCATACAGCATTTGACCATTAAAATACCATTGATTGCCAAATGGAGAGCTGGAGTATAAATATCCACCACTGTCAACAATAAAGGGTTTGGGTGGAACAGCAGCGACCTTTACAACAATTTCAAAAGAGTCTTTAAAGAAAGTGTTTGGAACAGCTTGAACTAATTTCACTCGACCAATTACCGGAGCACCCCAACGAACCCAAACTCTACGATTTCGTGGATTGGAGGTAATTGTACCATTAGTAACATACCATTGGTTATTTGCTCCAAGGTTTGAGATAGCTTCGTAGTAAGTTTCCGAATTTTCGCAAACTAAAGTATCGCCATCGAGTTTTGAGTACTCGAAAACTCTTATAATCTTTTCAGAAGAATCTGAGCAACCAGATGGAGTGCGCTGAGTTAGTTTCACTTTGCCAATTCCGCCATTTGGCCAGCCTACTACAAGAGTGTCGCCATCATTACGTCCAACAATTATTCCATTTACAACACTCCACTTGTTTGCAGTGCTCAATTCTTTTCTTGTAGCAATGTAATAAGCTACCTCCTCGACCAAGACCTCCGACTTGCCGGTAAATTCAGCAGTAGGTGTCGTAAAGATATCAACTTTCATATTCACCGAGTCTACACATCCAAGATGATTTATTCTTTTAAGTTTTACATAGCCAGTTCCAGCGCTATCCCAGCGAATAATTACAACATTATCAGCAAGTTTCTTGAGCAAAGTACCATTGACCACAGACCAAATGTTTCTAATGTTGGAAGAATCAGTTGTGGAATAAATAAACGCATCTAGAGCACAAGCTCGATTCTGCCCATAAAGGATTTTCCCCGGAGGATGGGACAGGAATACTTTTGCAGAGGTTGAATCGACACATCCATAAGGATTGTACACATATAATACTACTGTGCCAAAAGGCACGTCTTGAAATCTCACCAAAATTGTGTCGTTGGTTGGGGGCGATAGCAATTCTCCCCCATCAACTCTCCAAACGAAGTCCCAAAGGTCTGAACCATCACCTTGGCGGACTGCCCATAATTTGGCTATTTCAGATGAGCAAATTACCGAATCACCACTTATTCTTGGGACCGGAAGGGGCCGGACTACCAAACGCTCCATCATACCCGAGGGGTGTGAAATCAATGGTGGATTGGTAGAAACAACTTGAAGCTTGTATTTGTCGCTCGGGGGAGCGTTCTTTGGAATATAACATCTAATGGGTCGATTTCTCCTCGATTGAATCGAACCAATGATATAAGTTGTATCGAATCTACCAGTTGTATAATTTAATTTCACAACGAAATTATTCCCCTCTCTAAACTCGAAGAAGGAATAAAAATCCAAAGAGAAAGTACCGTCCTGGCAAACTTGAAAATTGTATGGCTTTAATTTTAACTCTGGCTTTATAGTGTCCTCGTTAAAGACATACAGACCATATGAAGTTGAAATCCACTTGTTGTTCGATAAATCTACAAACACATCGTTGAATTCATTAGTATAGAATGGGTATCCATCCTCTGAAAAGACGATGGATGTTGTGTCGTTTAGTTGGGTCCAAATTCCACCAGCCAATGTCGTCGCCCAAGGTCTATTGAACTGGTCGAAAGTAATACTTTTAACAGTGAAGTCCGGAAAATCGTCAGTAAGAGGATTATGCACTAACCAAAGAGAATCGTATGCATAAAGCCCTTGTGCCAAGGAACCTACAAATAACTTACCCGATAAGTCCTCTTTAACATCAGTAATGTAAATCATCGAAAAAGGAGAATTTGAGTCATCAATAAATCTTACAGTATCTCTCTCGAATACTGCAATACCCTCGTAACCAAGCCCAACATAAACCCTTTCGTAAGTACCAATACTGTCTTCGACAAACTTGGAACTCAAAGAAGTAATTATTCCATTTAATTTTGCACCATACATTGTGTCGTATCTTATCCAGGTGCCACCGTCATAAAGCACCAGACCAGAGTCTGTACCTATCCAAACACCACGAGTGGTGGGCAAGACTTTGTAAACTATGTCGCTAATCAAACCCAAGGAGTCATAATAATACGAGAGCCAGTCATTAGTTTTGAATCTTCGAACAAACAATCCAGAGTCGGTGGCAACCCACAAGTTATTATCATTATCTATTGCAATATCATTGATTTGGTGTATTATTGGGGAGTTAGTAGAATTATAAACAGTACAATTATTGCCATCATAGGAAACTAAACCATAGGTAGTTGCTATCCATTTTACAAGGTTGGTGCCCTCCACCACTTTTTGTATATAATTGCTTGGAAGTTTGGAGTTTTCAAAACTTATGGTCACAAAATTTGTGTCGTGAATGAGTGTTAATTTATTCCTCGTGCAAACCATCTTTCGATTTAGGGGGTCGACATGGATAAAATTAATGAAATCGTCCGATAAACCAGAGTTGCTGGTATTAAAGACTTGCCAGCCCGAAGTTGAGATGTAAACTAAGCCATTGGATGTACCGACCCACTTGTTGTGCGAGGTGTCGAATGCAAAAGAAGTAACCAAATTACTTGGAAGGGCTGAATTGTTGGTGTCGTAAACAAAAAAGTTATTTCCAACCCAATGAACCAACCCACCTTGAAGAGTTCCTATCCATTTGGAATTATTAAAATTATCGAATTCAATGAATGTTATGAAATTGTCCGGCAAACCAGAGTTTGTAGTGTTGAAAACAAACCAATCCGTCCTATCATACATTCCCAAACCAAAAGGAGTAGCAACCCAAATATTACCCACAGGGTCAACATTTACGGCGAAGACCTCTTCGGATGGTATACCAGAGTTTGCAGGAGTATACACAGTCCATACTAAATCGTTCTTAGAAACAAGACCCTGGTCAGTTGCAATCCACCATATACCTAATGCATCAATGTAAATGTCATTTACAACATCGGAGGGAAGAGGAGAGTTTTGCGAATTGAAAATAGTATACTGGTTGTTGCGAACTTGAATCAAACCTCTGTCGGTGCAAATCCAAACGACATTATTCGAAAATTTTCTCAAAGCTCGAATATTGTGGCTTGGTATTGGTGTTGATATTTTCTGAATTAAACCTAAGTACTTCATAGAATCTAAGTGGAAGATACCCAAGCCGCTAACTCTGGAACCAATCAAGAATGTGGAAGTGTCCAAAACTGGTATGACAGAAGTGATGTCATTTCCATTGAAGTAGAATAAGTAATTAGGATTTTGCTGAGAAAATGAATAATAGTGTGTAAAAATAGAGAGTATTAATAAACAAATATACTTTCTCATAGAACCTCCAATTTATTTCTTTAATTGTAATTTTCTGATATAGCTTATTACACACCACTTGTCAAAATCGTTCATTTTATCGTGAAAAGAAAACATTAAATTCTGTCCAGCTGATAATATATGAAACAAACGTCCATCGGTCAATTTCCTTGTATGTTCACTAGTTAAATCTTTCGGTGGTGGGAAACCTTCTTCGTCTTCGGTTAATACAACCGCGGCGATAATCGGACCATTACCTCTACCATCGGTGTTGTGACAAGGAATACAAAATCTGCTGTAGAGCAATCTTCCTCTTTCCAAAACATAAGAATTATCGCTTGGTAGTGGATTTTTAAAAGTTTTTGTTGGTACGGAGTATTCATAGGGTTCAAATTCATAAAATAATTTTCTCGTTGGGAAATTCTCATTAAGAGTTATATAATTTAAATTTACATTACTTATTTTAGAAAAGTAATCTAAACTTGGAGTTTTTTGATTGTCCATATCAGAAATGACCTGAAGTAAATAATCTTTCTTTAAGCTAATCCAGCCAAAGTTTAAAGCAAGCAAAATTAAACAAAATAAAATTGAGAAAAACAACAAAACATAAAGAGCAATCTTATTAAACATAAAATAATTACGCATTTTGGTCTACAGTTGAATTATTGGGACTGTTATTTGGATTGGTATAGAAATAAATCATAACACAATCCTCGTTAAGTTTATGTAAATTTTGTTTAACCTCGCTGGGCAAACTTTCATTTCTTGAATAACATACCAATAGGAATCTTAAAAAAAGTACTATTCCTACAAGAGCCAACGTGAATTCAAAAGAGAATGGAATAGCAGTAAGTAAACTAAAATATGGTTTACCACTCAAACTTTGTGGATACACCAGAGCATTCACCCAATATTGAAAAGCTAGAGAAAAGATAAAACAAATAATACCAAAACAAAATAAATAAAATGAAAATTTTTTACGTAGATTTCTTTTGTTTAGTGGGGATGTTGAAAAAAGCAAGTATTGCTTACCACTTTCGTGGTTGCGAAGATAATTGAAAACTTCTTGTTTGTTCGAAATTACTAAAGCCATATATTAAATTACATATCGTTCTCGAGCATAGAAATGTCTTCTGGAGTTAAGTTTCTATCGTCGTCATATAATTGTTCTTCAACAACTTTATCTGGTGGTCGAACTTTACCTTGGAGCAACAATTTGTCAATTTCGCTTTTGGGTACGATTTTAATGTAGCCTGTGTTTTCCAAAAGGAGATGCACTTTTTGAGAAAAGACATCGATTTTGTGGATTCGAGCAATTCCGTCTGGTAATTCTACAACGGAGAACATAGGTGGATAGTTTTTATATTCCTCGACGTAAACATCGTGCTCATAAAGTATGCAGCATTTCAAGCGACCACAGTAACCGCTCAATTTCGACACATTATTTGCGAGCCGCTGGGTGCGGGCATGTTCTAATGTAACGTGGCAACTCTGGCAAGAAAAAGTTGAACAACAAAGAGTAAACCCGCAGGGTCCCATCCCTCCGATTCTACGGGCTTCCTCGCGAGTACTAATTTGACGGAGCTCTATTCTTGTCTTATAAATCTTAGCTAAATCTTTTACAAGTTCACGAAAATCAACTCTTTGAGGTGCGCTGAAATAGATAGTCAGCCGTTGTCGGTCGAGTTGCCATTCAGCATCGGTGACTTTGATTTCCAATTTATGCTTTTTTGCAAGCTCTTTTGTTGTTTCGACTACATGCGGTTCTTCTTTTCTATTCTTTTCAAAGATTTGCATATCTTTTTCTGTAGCAAGACGTACTATGGAAAACTGAACATCCTCATTCGTGTAATTTTTTTTCCATTTATCCTCGGCTTCTCTTCCACAGGAGATAACAGTTGCAATGTCGAACCCATTATCAACTTCTACAATAACATACTCATAATTAAAAAATGATAACTTTTTCGGATTCTTATATATTTTCTTTCTTTTGGCTTTAAACATAACTTCGACCAAGTCCGAAGCAACGCTTTTCTTTTCGCCATTATATTTGATTTCTCCAACATCAAATTCGCCAATGAGATCGATGTTGTAAAAGCGGGACTCTACACCTCGTTGTGATGTAGGCTTTTGTTTTAAAATCTCATAATAGTAAGGGTTGCGTTTTTTTGGGTTTTGCGGAGATTTTTCCCCATTCCCAGAATTATCTGCATTATATATACTTTCCATAAATTTCTCAAAAATTCTACCTTAATAATAACTTCAAATTAAGCAAAATTAACATTTAAATCAATTTACAATAAGTAATTAGTTCAAAATTTTTATTGTTTTGAGATACGGAGTGTCTTTTTTGTGGCTAGGGACGGAATCGAACCGCCGACACATGGATTTTCAGTCCACTGCTCTACCAACTGAGCTACCTAGCCGAGAGCAATTACAAAATTAATAAAAAATTTTTAAAAATGAACAAGGAGCTAAAAGCTCCTTGTTCTTTGTTTCAGTTAAGAAAAGTAACCCTACCATTAGAATGAGTAACGAATCCCAAATTGAATTTGCCATCGAGAGATTAAATCGGAGGTACTAAACATTGCATCCTTGCTGGGATTTCCTTGGGCATCTTTCGGGATAGAAAATTTTACAATCATTTTTCCTAAATCTGCTTGGGTGAATCCATTCTGAGGATTATCAATTAGGTCCTGTGTAACAATGCCATTATAAGTAAATGCCCTATCGTAAACTGCACTGCTTACAAATTTCAAATGACCCCAATCTGAGTTCAATAGATTCAGCACATTGAGAATATCAACATAGATTTGTAAAGATTGACCACGAAGGGTCGGAAACTCTTGGGTTATACGCAAGTCCAGCTGGTTGTACCAAGGCTGTCTTAATGAATTTCTCTCAACAATTTTACCTCTTTGGTCTTCAAGTTCGGGAAACCAAGAAATAAACTGATTCAATTCATCCCAGTTTTTATCTTTTAGGACCATTATGGGGTCGTTGTTGGAGATTGGCAAATAAACCAAGTCATTAGTTGCTCTGCGGTCGGGAGTTCTATCACCATTGGCATCATTTGAATAAGCCAGAGAGAATGGAGCACCACTACGCCCCTCATAGAATAGACCAAATGAAGTCGAGAAGCCATTGCCGTAATTAAACTTATAGGAAAGGTTTGCCAGAATACGATGAGGAATTTCGAATGAAGATGTACCAAGCTCGGGATTATTTGGGTCTCGAGCACGGTTATATTGCCAATTAGAAATGGCACGGCTGGAGGTAAGACTATTTACGTCTTTAGCTCGGCTCCAGGTGTAAGCAATATTGAAACTCATATCTGGTAAGATTCCTTTCCCAAACTGTTTTTGAATTTGGACCGTGACACTCGTTTGGTATCCTTGTGTGGTGTTTGTCATCAAGATGACATTAGTAAACAATGGGCTTACATCAGTGCGGCTATATACAGGTCTACCATCGGGTAATGTAGAGTCCGAACCATTGGAAGCTTTGAGAATTTGGCGATTTAAGTTCTTATACAACATATCATAAAGTGTTTTACCATAGAGAAATTCGATTGTACCTATAAAACCAAATGGCAATTCTTTATCTGCAGCAAGGTTGAACCGTAGGACCTGTGGCATTTTTAAATTTTTGTCTGTGATATTGATTTCTGTCGTTTTTATCGGAGTAAGAGAGTCGATTTTTAAATATTGTTTGTTAGGGTCTGGTTCGAAAGTAATTCTTGGATTTCGGACGTCGATACGACCGACGTCGGCGCCTGTGTTGGAAAATTGATTAGAAATCCACACGCCCGGGGTTTTTCCAGAGAATACTCCAATTCCACCTCGCACTTGAAGTGTCTTATCATCTAGGACATCCCAGTTGAAACCAAGACGAGGAGATAATGCAAACGAGGTGGGAAGTTCATCGGTTCTGAGATTTGGGAAAACTTTTGTAACTGAGTCGTTTTGGGCTGGCTTATCAGGAAAAGCGAACAAATCAGCTCTTACCCCAAGATTAATCTTTAAATTAGAAAGAAGTTTCCACTCATCCTGGGCATAGAAACCTAGTTGTAAGTAACTCCACTTGGCTCTTGGTTTTGGATTGTCTGGGAGTAACGAATAACTCAATTGATATTGCGAAGGTTTTCCAGCTTCGAAATCAGCAATAGAGGCAAATGAATAATTGCCGTAGTAATCTTGCAAAAATAAATTATCAAAGGAAACAAGTTGATTACTTGTTCCAATTGTAATCGTATGACTGCCTTCGAAGTAATTGAAATTATTTGTAAGCTCTATAATGTCCTGATTAAGAGCATTGGCTTGGGAAAATCTTTCTACACCCAAAAAAAGATCTTCACCTTTTGGACCAATATCATAAATGGCAACAGAGGGGAATGGATTTGAAACAGGGTCTCTGTGGTCTCGAATTGCAGTGTAAACGAGCCGAAGTTCGTTTGCCATATTTGAACCAATAATGCTATTTAACTGCAAAACTGTTTGGTTTTGCATTGAATTGAAAATATATTCCTGGCCAGAGAAAGAAAATGCGAATTGAGAGCGAGTGACAGCATTGCCTTGATTTGCCTTGATAAAATTGTGTCGTAGAGTTAATCTATTATTTTGATCGATGTTATAATCAGCTCGTAAAAACAACTTGATGTCTTCTGTCTTTCTTGTGTATAAATCATAACTTCCTGGGTCGTAACCGTACTTGTTTATTGCAATGTTTCTTATTTTTTCAAGAGTATCTCTGGACACATTAAAATTAAAAGTATAACCTTGGTCGCCGCTAAGACCAACTCTTTGGGGGTCTTTTCTATTTTTTGTTTCAACATTGACAAAGTAGAATAATTTATTTGTAATAATTGGACCACCTACTCTACCACCGATGAAGAAATCACTAAAATCGGGATAGCTCTGACGAACACCGTTAGCATCGGGCACTGGACTTTTACCGACAAAATTTTGATTTCTACCGTAGAAGTAGATACTTCCACGCAACTGGTTGGTTCCACTTCTGGTAATAGCATTAATCAGACCTCCGGTAAACATACCCTGGCGTACATCGAAAGGTGCAATTGCGACTTGGAATTCCTCAATTGCATCAAGAGAGATGGGCTCGGTCCCAGCTTGACCACCGGGCGTACCAGAAGATGGTAAACCAAATGCGTCGCCAAGCGCTGCACCATCGACTTGGATATTATTATATTTACTGTTTCGCGAGCCGACATTCGAACCCTCGCTTGTAGAGGAAATTACCAGTGGTGAAAGCCTAGAATAATCGTGTATGGAGCGGGCAATCGTTGGTAGAGTTGAAATCTCCACTTCTGTCACTGTCTGTGATGCCCCAGTGCGGTTCGAGCTGATAATGTCGTTCCTGTCGCTTACGACTTGAATTTCTTTGGTGACAATATCCTTGGGCTGCAAGACAAAGCGTAGGGTGAATTCCTGTCCAACGCTCAGAAAGATATCTTCCTTACTTTCTGGCTTAAATCCAACTATAGAAACCTCAACTTTGTACGGACCACCAGGGCGTAGTCCGGGAATAACAAAATTTCCTTTTGTATTTACAACTGCTCCAGCAGTTGTTCCAGAGGGCAAATGAGTAGCTTTTACTGTTGCTCCAACCATGGCTTTACCGTCGATATCAAAAACTTTACCCGATATCGATGAGGTTGTAATTCCTTGTGTGAAAGCCAAAAAAGGGAATAAAACAAATAAAAGTAGGCTTATTGTTGAACATCGCCTCATAATACCACCTAAATGTTGAACAAATAAATTTGCAAATTGGCAAAAAAAATTAAAAATTTAATTAATATTGTTATAATTTTTTCTGAAGACACCTAAAAGAATAATAACCCCAAAACACCTCAACTTTAAAAACAAAAGCCTACAAAATTCGTTTAATATTTTACAAATGCGGTTTAAACTATGGAAGATGGAAATACTAAAAAACCTTTAAAGCAGTCTGCAAACAAAGCTAGGGACATTTATAATACTTATTTGAAGTTCGAAGGTGGAAAAACAATTCCCATAACACCGAACGATAGTGTTAATGAATATGAACTAATTGATGACAAGGAAAAATCCGCCGAGTTGGAGATTGAGCAAAAAGATAGAATGCACCAATCAAAAGAAGAGGAGATTCAAAAATTAAAAGAAGAAATTTCAAAACTTGAAGCGCAAATTGAACAGTTAACAAAAGAAAAAAGTGATTTGCACGAGCAACTGCTACGCAAAGCGGCGGAATTTGAAAATTTCAGACGCCGAACTCAAAAAGAGAAAGAAGAAATAATTAAATACGGAAATGAAAAGCTACTTGCCGAATTTCTTTCAATACTCGACGATTTAGGCAATGCTGTCGAAAATTCAAAGAAAAATGCAGATTTCGATTCATTGGCAAAGGGGATAGAACTTATCTGGTCGAAAACAAAAAAAATTTTCGAGCAAGCTGGAGTTGTCGAAATTGAGTCTCCTGTTGGGAAACCATTTGATGTAGATTACCACGATGCGTTAATGACGATGCCATCGGATTTGCCCGAAGGCTACGTTGTACAAGAACTGCAAAAAGGGTACAAATTTTTCGACAAAGTACTTCGACACACCAAGGTTATTACTTCATCGGGGCTTAGTGGAAGCGACGGAAAAAATAATGAAATGTAAAACTTTATTTGGATTTTGAAAATGTCAAAGAGAGATTACTACGAAATTTTGGGTGTATCCAGAAACGCTAGCATCGAGGACATAAAATCTGCATACAGAAAGCTTGCAATGAAATACCATCCAGATAGAAATCCCGGTAATAAAGAAGCCGAGGAGAAGTTCAAGGAAGCAACAGAGGCATACGAGATTTTGAGCGACCCAGAAAAAAGAGATAGATATGATAGATTTGGTCACGAAGGATTAAGAAGCGGATACGACTACCATACATACACTTCTATCGACGACATTTTTTCAGCATTTAGCGATATATTCGGTGGTTTTGGTAGTAGCATTTTTGATAATTTCTTTGGTACAAGCACCAGAAGTAGACGATCAAGAACAGTATCTATCGGGGAGCGAGGCTCAGATTTAAAAATACGTTTGGCTTTGACATTGGAGGAAATTGCCACTGGTGTAGAAAAGACAATAAAATTAAAAAAATACATCCCCTGTAAGCATTGCGACGGCAGTGGGGCAAAACCCGGCTCCGGATACAAAACTTGCACAAATTGCAATGGGACGGGAGAAATTCGTCAGGTCTCGCGTTCATTCTTCGGGCAATTTATAAATATTTCAACTTGTTCAAATTGCGGTGGTAGTGGAAGAATAATTGCAGAGAAATGTAATGTATGTATGGGCGAAGGCAGAATCCAAGGCGAAGAAACTATTCAAATAAGGGTGCCAGCGGGCGTAGAAAATGGCAATTACATCCCTTTAGTTGGTAAAGGTAACGCTGGACGGCGTGGGGGGGAGGCCGGTGACTT
>JBKBVP010000113.1:0-5392 GCA_046289495.1 Candidatus Kapaibacteriota bacterium
CAACCTCTGGGAAATTTTGCTTGACTAATAGTATAAATTCCTTATAATGACCAATGCTCCATTTTTTTCTTCCAGATATATTCACTAACAACTTAATACGATGAGATATGTTATCGATAAACTGCCCAGCAATTTTTAAGCTATCCTCGGGAATAAAAAAATTGTAACACGTTTGAAATTCCTTCTTGCTGTCGAAACCAAAGATCCACGCCAAATATTGGCAAAGGAACTCGCTCATCGTTGTTTTTTGCTTCGAAGACAGCGGGAACAAAAGATTGAAAAGTTTCGAGTACAAATAATTCCGTGTGTTATGTCCAAGAGTGACTTTAATAGCTTTTGGATTTATCAGATTTGCAAACAATCCAGCTTTTGTAGTACGATAGAAAACAAAGTTTATAATGACATCAAATTTCTTTTGTCGTAAAGTAAAAATTGTTTTGATTTTCTTTAAAAAAACTTTAGGATACGTTACAAAACCCGTTATACTCTTATAGTTTTTTAAGAGAAAACTATTTGTCTCTGAAGCTAAAACCCAAATTTCAGCATGTGGAGCGTAAAATTTTAACATCTCGAAACTTGGTATCGATACAACCATATCACCGATTTTGTCGTAACGAAATATTAAAATTTTAGAACATGAATCCAAACTAATTGGTGGTTCAACTTTATTATTTTTAAATATTTTTCCTAAAACTAAGTAAAAAACCCTCTTAAGGAAATCATTCATTTTTTCTTATCTTCTAGCAACTCAATTTCCCATAGAAATACATATTTCAAAAAAGTAGAAATAAACACACTTACCGCTGCAATAAATCCGCGTACGCCATCTACAAAACCTTTGTTGATTAAGTATGCACGGACGAAAGCAAAAAAAGGATTTACGAATATCTTAAACAAGTTTGTGCGTTTACCAAGAACATAGTAAGATTGTGCAGAGAGATTTGCATATTTGATTGTTTTTTGAAAATGTACCAATACATTTTCAAAAGAGTAATGAATTAACGAACCCCTAAGTTTTTTAGTTGGTAATTCAACATTTAATTTATCGTGAGGTTCGATACCTACCCATCGAGGATTACATTCTCTTGGGACAAGACGCAATTTCCAGTCGGGTTGCCAACTTCGTCTCATTAACTTACCTAGGTAAAAAGTTTTTCTTCGGAGAAGGTAGCCATACTTTTCATTCTTCTTTACTGCATCGGCAATCGATTTAAGTAGAATTTCATCTGGAACTTCATCACAGTCGAGAGCAAGGATCCATGGTTGAGTGCATTTCTCAATGGCTGAATTTTTCTGATTGATGTATCCTTTCCATTCCTCCTGATATACCTTTGCACCATACTTCTTTGCAATTTCTACAGTTTTGTCCGTTGAAAACGAATCTACAAAAATAATTTCTTTAGCTAAATTGGAAACAACGGCTAATGATTTCTCAATTATACGCTCTTCATTATAAGAAATGTAAATAACAGAAATGGGTAGCTTAGTTTCTTCCATAAGCTTAATAAAAAAATACAAAATTAACTTAATCCAGACAGAAATATCGAATTTTAAATAATATCAATTAAATAATTAATTTCAATTTGAAAATTCAAAAACATTTTATATTTTACATTTCGAATTTGGTAAATTTTTCAAAATGCAAAAGCTCTATTATTCCATTAGCGAGGTTTCCAAAATAGTTGGGGAACCACAACACGTTCTAAGGTATTGGGAAAAAGAATTTCCACTTCTTCGGCCCAAGAAGAATCGAGCTGGTAATAGGATATATTCCGAAAAGGACTTGAAAATGGTTCTAACAATAAAGTCGCTACTTCGGGAGCAAAAACTATCACCCAAAGGTGCACTCGAAGAACTTTATAAAATTTTTGAAGTACCAATAAAAAGTAATCAAATCAGCGCTCAAAAAAAAGTGAAACCAAAGGGTAGTATTAAAAAAAATGAATTAAGTTTATTTAATTTAGATACCACAAATAAAATAATTCTCAAAGAAATTCGAAAGAAGTTAAATGTAATTATGGAAATTGCAAAAAATTTATGATTTTTTATTTTCATTTAAAGTGAATAGGGATTTTATGAGAACTCTTTTTGTTGTGCTACTTACAGCTGTTTCTTTGAATCTGCTTTACTCCCAGAGTATGCTAAAGTATGATATGAAAATAGTAGGCTCGCACGAAGATGAAGTTCTGGGTGTTTTTGTTAACGAAGCAAATACGAGAGTTGCAACTTGCAGCCTCGACGAGACAATCAAAATATGGAGTCTACCAGAAGGGACCGAGCTGCGCACTCTACGTGGCCACTTAGGACAAGTTAATAATGTATCTTTCTCTGGAAATGATTTATACCTTGCATCGGGTTCATCCGACCAAACAGTCAGAATATGGGATGTCGAAACCGGAGAGCTTTTAAAAGTTCTACGCGGTCATACAGACCAAGTTATCGGAGTTTACTTTAGCCAAGACGATAGCTCGATGTTTGTTGCAAGTACAAGCTTCGACAACACAATAAAACTTTGGGATTGGAGACAAGGTATTGAAATTAAAACTCTTCGTGGTCATACAGCTCCAATTAACAACGTAGCATATAGTTACGATGGTAAAACAATCGCATCGTGCAGCGATGATAAAACAATCAAAATTTGGTCTACAGACTTAACAAGCCAGGAGCCAATTATGACTCTTGTTGGGCATAATGCTCCAGTTTTGAGCGTGATATATTCCTTCGACTCAAAAAAATTAGCTTCTTGCGACCAATCTGGTGAAATCATTGTTTGGGAATTGCCCAAAGGAAAAATGCTACGCAAAATCAAAGCACACGACGACTTGATCCAAGACATTTCATTTGCCGAAGATAATCAAACTCTTGTGAGTGCAAGTTTAGATAAATTTGTAAAACTATGGAATGTCGATACTGGCAAAAATCTCTTCGAATTAAACTCGGGTGTTGAAATTTGGTCTGTAGACCTTGTATCCGACGCTTCATTAATAATTATTGGCTGTGCTGATGGAACAGTGAGATTTTTGACTAAATCTACCGCTAAAACAAAAGAACCAAAGCAAAAAGGAGGTAACAAATGAGAACCCTTTCGATTTTCTCTTTATTTGTTTTATTACTCACTATTAGTGTAGAAGTAAATGCTCAATTTACAAATGCTGTTGTATCAATTAGTGGCACAATAAAAAATGCTATTACAAAAGAGCCTATGACTACCTATGTTACTGCTTACGACCAGCAAAACCGTAAAATAAACTCTGCAAGAAGTAATGCATCGGATAATGGTTACTATTTTCTAACTGGACTTAAACCCGGACAAAAATATTTAATTGTTGTCGAGCAACCAGGGTATCTCAAAGAAGTTTATGAATTAAACATACCACATAGCACTCAGTATTTAGAATACTCCAAAGATTTTGCTTTAATACCATTTGCAGAAGGTAGTAGTATTCCCATCTCCGTACCTCCGTTTGAATTAAATAAAACAAAAATTAGATTTGGTGCAGAGGCTTATTTAGAACCTTTTGCAAAAGAGTTCTCAACACAAAAAAATTCCGTTTTCGAAATCATTTGTTATCCAGATAAGGCAAGCTCGAGAGACGAAAACTTGAAATTAACAGAAGAAAGAGCTAAATCTTTAATGTCCTACTTCATTTCTAAAGGTATTGAACCAGAGAGAATAAGAATTCGTGGGAATAGTGAACCCGACCCAATTAACCCACCGCCACTTGAAAAAAGAGCCAAAGGTAAAAGATACATTGGAACAACATATATAAAAATTCTCAAACTTAAGTAGGCTACGTATCCCTCACTTTGGTAGCGATAATTCTATAATAATCTACACCGCGACGAATGCAGCTCATTTCTTTATTCGTTACAGGTAAATCCCAACTTTGTTTAAAAGGGATTTCCCTGAAACTAAGAATAGTTTCAAACTCCCTCAACAATGTTCGATGGAAAATGTGTATCTCCAGTAAATCGGTTGCAAAAAAGATCGAACCACCCACCTTTAACTTATTTATTACTTCTCCCAACGTTTCCTTTGTCATCGCTCTTCTTTTCTCGTGTTTCGATTTAGGCCAAGGATCGGGAAACAAATAGTAAACTGCTTCTATACTTGTGTCCTTAATAAAATTTAAACCATTCAGTACATTATACCAAAGTATTCCAACATTTGGTATCTTCTCCCCTTTGATAACCATTTCTAACCAATCAACGCAGTTTTTGCGAATCTCGAGACCTAAAATGTTTTTTTCTGGATTTAAAATAGCAATTTGTAATAGAAACCAACCCCTACCACTTCCTATGTCTATAAGATCTGGAGACCTACCATTTTGAAAGACCTCTGTCCAATCCAAAGAAGTAATTGGAAGTGGATAATTTGGGGGAACCACTTTTAATCTTATGTATGGAACATAGAGATGTGGAGCTACGTGATGACGAGGTCTTTTCTCTGGAAATGGATACTTTTGTGTGAGTGATACAAAATCTAATTCCATCAAAAAATCAAGCCAAAGATTGCATCAATTATTAGAATACTCGAGGCAGAAATTGTATAAGCACGGACTGTACTGTTGCCGACCCCTTCGGCACCTCCGGTGGTGTAAAAACCCACATAGCATGCTATCAATGCTGTTACTCCACCGAAAACCATCGACTTTGTCAAACCAATAAAAACTTCGCTTGGTTTAAAAAATCTTTGGATTGAATCAAAAAACATGTAACTCGTAAAGTCGTACTTAATTATTGTTAAAATCAAACCACCCAACAAGGCAACCAGGTTCGAGAATATAGCAAGTACGGGCAACATGAAGAAAGATGCAACTACTCTTGGCATTGCCAAAAAACGGTCTTTGTCTATTGCCATTATTTCCAATGCATCAATTTGCTCGGAAATTTTCATCGAACCGATCTGAGCAGCCATTGCACCACCAACTCTTCCAGCAATCACAAGAGCCGTTAATACTGGCGTTAACTCTGTAAATACAACTGTGGCAATCGAAGAACCAATGTAAGGCCTGGAAAGCTCTAAAAGATTAAACTTTGTAAATAAACTTGTTGCTTGCAATGCTGCAATTGCACCAGTAAAAGAACCAATTAAAGCAACCAAAGGAAGCGAGTCGGTTCCAACAATCGCCATTTGATATATCACAAGACGCCAGTCTTTAAAAATCCTTGGAAGATATTTTATGACATTTATAAGTAAATACACTATGCTTCCAAATTCTTGAATAAATCCAAGTATTTTCCTTCCAAGAAGTACAAATATTCTTTCAAACATAATCAAAAATAATTAATACAAGAAAAAATCATTAAACTATTGGTTTGAAACTTTTGTATAGTCTATTTCTGAACCTAAAAGACTATGGGGTATTAAATACACAGCAACCATAACTAA
>JBKBVP010000114.1:0-5390 GCA_046289495.1 Candidatus Kapaibacteriota bacterium
TGCATTAGTTAAAAGATTTAGTATAACTTGTTTTAGAGAATTAATGTCGACGAAGACCTTTGGTAAATTGGGCTCGAGTTTTTTTTCGAGGATAATATTCTAGACGTAAAGTTCTCTTTCGAAAAAACCTTCGAGTAGTTCGTTTATAATTTGATTGACGTCGTAGTAATCAAGTTTCAAATCATCTTTACGGACGAAGGTCATAAGCTTTCGAGTAATGTCGCGAGCTCGGAAAGCGCTATTTTGAATAATATCCAAGTGTGGAATCAAATCCTCGAAGGAAACTTTTTGTCCAAAAACAGGATTGATAAGGTCTTTGATTAAGCCAGCTTCACTAGCGATGATGGCAAGTGGATTGTTGATTTCGTGGGCAATGCCGGCGGCGAGCTCGCCAATCGTTGCAAGCTTGCTTGCGTGCTCGAGTTGGGAGCGGGCAATATTTTTTTCCAATTCGGCAATTTCCTTCTCTCGCTCGTATTCAACAATTTTTTTTGCACGTAAATAAATAACAAAAAGCAAAAAGATTATAATTATAGCAGAAAGAGCAAGGGAGCTCTCTTGAAATGTCGATACAAAAAATGTCTGCGCAGACTCCGAGCAAACAATTACACACCAATCTGTCTGTGCCAACCAGCAATAACCATATGGGTAGTTTCTATTGTTAATCATCGCAGTTTTTACTCCGACCTTTGGGCTTTGTGGTGGAGTGAAAGGTGATTTCTCGAGGACAGTTCCTAACCTCGGGTTTGTCAATTGGTATTTTCCTTCTGAGTTAATCAATGTAAGTAGCACATCGCGAAAGACTGTCGAGGAAAGAAGAAATTCGTAAATCTTAGTCGGCTCCAAAGTAGAGCGTACGACTGTGAACTTACCATTTAAAAGAGTTTTCACTGCGATTGTAAAATGCGGAAGATGCCGAAAACCAAGATAGATATCTGTGATGATATAATTTTGTTCGTTTTGAAGTAATTTTTGAAACTAAATTTCATTGGAATAGTCTATATTGCGCAGATTGGAGAATGGTCCAGAGTAGAGCTTTTGGATACCAGTGGAATCGAAAACACCGAGGTCGATGAATGCTTCGCTATCCTTTTGCAAACGAGCAAGGAAGTTTTCGATATCCAATTCGATTGTATTTTTCAAAAAAGCTGGAGTTTCGATGACATTTTTCAAGTTCACGACTCTTTCTCGAAGGAAAAGGTCGAGAGTTTGCGCCTGAGTTTCGGCAATCGACTTTAGGTGGAGATACAGCTGTTCTCGACTAATTTTGTTGTATTCTACTTGGAAAAAGAGAATTAAAAGGAACAAAGGTAAAAGATAGGTGAGAATTAAACGCAGAAGTTGCCTACGAAATAAAGTTTTATACTTACTTTCGTCGATTTCAAAGCCAAGAGTGTTTTGTAATGTTTCCAATTGAATATTGTTATTTTTCTTCATTGTCGAGTTTACGTAGCTCCTCGAGGATAGCAAGGGGACTATTGCCAAATGCTATTTGAAAAATTTTGTCCATTTTCTCCTTATCTTGTTGAAATTTTTTCTCCAAACGCGCTTTGTATGCTTCCTTTAACTTTCCAATTAAATCGTCCAGTTCATACGGTTTAGGTAGATAGTCGAATGCTCCTAATTTAGTGCATTCTACTGCCGAATCCAAAGAGCCATGACCAGTTAAGATTATTACTTCGATAAATTTGTGCTCAGCTTTTAAAATTTCCAGTACTTGCTTTCCATCCAAGCCAGGCATTTTCAAGTCGACGATTGCGATATCAAACTTATTGTTTTTGGCTAATTCAATTGCAGCGTTGCCATTGGTAGCTTTTTTTACATCAAAGCCACGCAATTCTAATCTTTTGCATATCGAGTCGAGAAATTGAACCTCGTCGTCGACAACAAGTAGTTTAATTTTTTTTCTTCCATTTTAGAAACCAATTAATGGCCAATATATTGAAATACATAATGAAAACACAAATACGCAAGCAATTGCGTATGGAATAGCGATTTTAATAAAATCAACTTGGGTGAAGTATCCGGTGCTATATGCAATTATTGTTGGTGGACAGCCTATTACGAGCTAGACAAAAGATGTGGTTGCTGGCAAAACCATTGTTATGTGTTTCAGGCTAATACCGAGGGCGTCTGAAAGGGGATACATTATTGGCAAACAAAGAGCAGTCGCAGCTGAATTATACATGAAACTCGAGATAAAAGAGGCGAAGACACCGATTCCAAAATACTGTATGAATTTGCTTTGCCCAATTAACAAAGGAGCAAATTGGTCTGCAAGCCATTTGCCAGCACCGGTGTCGAGCATTGCAACACCAAGAGAGACCCCAGCGCCAAAAACCAGCCATGCATCCCAAGCAAACTTTTCGATAATTGTCTTGAACTTTACGTAGCCAAGTCCACAAATTGCAATTATTGCAAAAGCTGCAACTACGCTTACATGCAGATGTGTTTGGTCTCCGATAGACCAAAGAATAAATGCAAGATCAAAAATAACGGCAACACCTTTTTCCCTACGGCTCATTGGTGAAAGCTTTGTGGTTTGTATCTCTGCAGGTAATTCACTAGCTTTCGGTGGATAAAGCAAATAGCATAAAATTCATGTAGTTAGTGAGACGAAAATTACAATTGGCAAGTGGCATACAAGAAACTCAAAGAATCCAATATGAATTCCATAATGCCGTTCAAGAAAATCTATAGCGATTGGATTGCGACCACCACCCAAAATGGTGCCAAGTCCTCCAGCATTTGCACTTAGGGGAATTAATAATGTGAAGAACTTGGAAAAGTTATTGCTGGAGTGAGCAGTTATGTTTAGTTTGTTGAATATAGGAATCATCGAAGAGGAAAATGATGGTAATTGTTGCGTCGTGAAAAACTGAGGAGAGTATTGAAGAGACGAGGCAGAGGAAAAGTGAAAATGTAATTATTTTTCTTCCGCCCAATTTTAGTATTCCAAAAAGTATGCGATTTGTAAGCCCTAACTCGTTGATTATTACTCCAAACATAATAATCATCATAACAAACATAACTGCAGGGCTTGGGAAGGGGACCAAGCTGCATCGGGCTTTTGAATTTTAAAAAGCAGTAGACCGCCACCCACAAGCAGAGCAGTAACACCGACTGGTATGGCTTCGGTAACCCAGATCAACACTATCGTAACAAGGAATGCTATGAAGCGATGACCCTCGGGGGATAAACCTGCTGGAGTTGGCAATGCATAGATTAATATGCCAAGCCCTATTGAGAGAAGCAACTGTAAGATAATAGTTTTAACTGATTTGCCCTTTTTGGGAGCTTTCTCCGAAATTAAGAATCTTGCTTTAGTTTTGGCTTTGTTCAATACATCGATTAACTTTTCGATCTCAACTGGCTTTTGTAAATAATTGAAAGCGTCCATCCGAGCCATCTGCACAGCGCTCTCGGTATCGCCATAGCCAGTAAGAATTACCACTTGAACTTCTGGTTTCATTGCTTTTATTTGTTTCAAAACTTCTTCGCCGCTTATATAGGGCATCTTTAGGTCCAGAAGTACAACCTGGATAGAATCGTCTTTTGATAATAATTTATAATTTCTCCACGTCCCTTCCTGTTGTTCGAGCTATTACCTCGAACCCACGTAATTTTAATTGCTCTGAGATCTTTTTACTGATATATCATTGTCCACCTAAAATAAATTAAATTCAAAACAATCTAAATAATTTATTATCCTGTCCAAAATTACATCGATTTGTTTGTATTACATTTGTTGTTTTGTAATCAAGTTTAATAAGATACCAAAAATTAATTCCCATATAATTTTGATTATTCTCCCATTAACATTTTGAATTATTTTTATCTCCTTTGCTCCATTTTTGCAAATAAATGAATTTTAAAGATTAAAAATGCAAAATTTTATTAAATTTGAATGTTATTTTTTTATTGAATTATTTGTTAAATAAATGAGCTTGAAAATCGACAAAGACCTCTTCGACGATAAAGTTTACGGTGGTTTTGAATACACAGACCCCGACGACGAAACTTTTTTGTTAGACCAGTTGGAAAGCTACCCTGGGGATTTGCCTTTTGAAACCGAAAAAATCGAGGCTGATGATAATCTTCTGGCTTCGATTTCAGAGGTTGATTCTAATGCCGAACAGACGGCTGAGGAAGCAAAACTTGATAATTTTGCGAGTGAATCTCTACATTCGGCAAAGGAAAATGCTCTAATAGAAGATACGCTCGAGCAACAACAAAGCGATTCGTTCGGCGATGAAGAAAGGGTTGTACAGCAATTCGAAAAGGCTGGTATTGATAAGGAGGAGAAAAAAAGTGTTCCCTACCAAAAATCCGGTTTGGTCGAAGATGAAGAAATAGTCTCATTCGAGCGAAGTGGTTTAGAGAAAAAGCCAGAGCCAAAGATTGCGGATGTCCCCAGAGCGACCAAATCAATTTGGGAGATTTTTGAAGATGTTGAAAGTGAAAGTACACAACCCGAGGCAACAGAAACAAAGGAGACAGCCATCGAGGCTACGCCCGAGCAAAATCAAACACAATACGAGGAACAATTACAAACACAAACTGCCGAGCCTGAAAAAGCAGTAGACATAGAAACAGACTCCGCAACCACTCCCCAGACAGAGACTATACTAATCGAATCTGATAGCATTGTGGGAATACCGATTGAAATCAAAGTCTCTGAAGTTAGTCAAGAAGAGCTTGAATCTGTTTTAGATAAAGACTTTCGTGATTCTTTATTGGAGGACTTAGAGAAGAGCCGGAAAAAAAGAGAGCAAAAGGCATCAAAGCAAGAGCAAATCCTACCAGCAGAGGAAAAGGAAATACTTCAAGCAGAATTGAACGCAGAAGGTACAACACCATCGGAGGTGGAGGTCTCTGCCGTTGAGGTCGATATAAGTTCGATTGAATTGGAAAAGCCTTCGCAAATTGTCGCACTTGAGTTGGTAGAAACTGGCGAACTTGAAAACAAGAAGAAGAAAAAGAAGAAAAAAGTCAAGTATGTAAAAGAGAAAAAGCAAGCACAAACTGATGTTGTAAAAGAGGAATCAGTTGTTGGCTTTGAAAAAACGGAAGAGGAGATAAAATCTGGTGAAACTCAAGAAGTTGAAGAAGAAAAGAGAAAGAAGAAAATCCCTGTGCTTTGGCTTCTATTAGGAGGTGGACTGGTCCTCTTGTTATTTGTCATCGGTGGCGGGTATTTTGTCTATAGGAATTATTTTTTAAAGCAACAGAGCAAGAAGGAAATCACCAAGAAGGCCGAAACTTTGAAAAAAACTGAACCAAAATCCGAAATAGCCAAGCCCGAGCCTTCGGCGCCGATTAGCAAGGAGGAAACTGCTGCATCGAGCAAACAAGAAGGAGAACCAAAAGATGATTTATCAAAGATGGAA